>JBCCDR010000062.1:0-10257 GCA_039030675.1 Pseudomonadota bacterium
ATACCTCAGTACTGCATACTACTAATTTCTCTGGAGTGCTGTAAACAGCCTATAACTTGTATGACCGAAAATTAAGCAGCTGTAATTCATCTTGTTTAGGGGAGAAAACTCGTCTTTGTTGCTAAAAGACTGCACAGAGTGATTCTTTTTACGTATCTCTTGCTAGAATCTCGATGGTGGGATACTTTTTTTATTCCCAATCTTTCGAGATATGGAGCTAGAATTTGGAAACTTGAGCTGAGCATAGCGTTGTAGCTTTCTCGTTATTACGTATTCAATTTGCATGTCCCTTTTTTCTTTATTGTCAAGGAAGCACACCCAACAAGTCTCAGTCGTCCACTTTGTTCTTGACTACAATCCCCTTTTACTGTGAGCGAGTGCTGTTATTTAGAAAAGAAAAAAAATACTACTCTCCAACCTTTAGGTTTCTCTACAAATGACAGGCACCAAAGTGTTCACTGTGATTGATGAAGTAATTCGAAAATCGAGCATTTATCTGCTGTTGCTAAATTTCTGGAACAGTTCCAAAAAATGAGCGACAAGTGGACTAGTATTATCCAAGTCATGACGTTGCGCATGTCATAGTCATAATCTGACAAGTCCGTTTACTAGTAGCTCGTTCGAATACTCACATCAACATCGTGCTAATTATTCGACTTTCATGTACCCATCAACCATCGCCACCGATCTATCCAAATAAATTTCCATTGGGTTGAATCTTTCTTAATTGAGCGCTATGTGGGCATTATGCAACTTTTTTAATTTCCTTCTTTTCCGTGTATGTGAGCGGGAGGAAGGGAAGGGGGAAACGCCTAGTCGCTACGTCCTGCATCGTAGCCTGGATTATCTACTCTATATTAAGAGTAGAGCCACTCCCGGGCGGGCTAAGGCAGCCTAAAATAACGTAGAGACGTTCTATTCACAAATACAAACAAGCACAAGCCCAAGTTGAACGAAGAGGATTATAGCGGAGATCCCGAAATGTAAAAATCGGTCTAGTGATTCATCTCAGTATTGAGGTTTTGAAAATCTTCCAGGAGGGGAATGGAAAGCATACCTCTTTTCACTCTCGCCCCAACTTGAAGAATTCCTGTTTTCACCTCCAGAGCGCCCAAAGCACCAACAACTAGCCACAAAAGGCTAACGGTGGCCTCTTCGAAGAGACGTAGCGACTGACAGCTGACAGCTGCAAGGGTCTCATTATATTTTGCCTCAGCGTCAAAACGCAGCTTCTCCAAAATTGTAACGTCGCCACGATGGTTGGGGGAGGTGTGCCCTACGGCCTGGTCGAGGATGGCGCGATTGCGTTAAAGGATGGCCAGATCAAATGGGTTGGTGTGCGCAGCGATACTCCGCCGGCGTATGACACATTTCAAGCCACCTGCCTGGATGGAATGCTGGTCACACCAGCCCTCATCGATTGCCACACGCACATTGTCCATGGAGGCTCCAGGGCCACTGAGTTTCAAGCACGTCTTGAAGGCATCAGCTATTCAGACATCGCTCTTGATGGCGGCGGCATTCTTTCTACTGTTCGCGCGACCCGCGAAGCCAGCGAAGCCGAGCTCCTTGCCGCTGCTTTGGTATGGGTGGATGGCCTGTTGTCGGAGGGCGTGTGTCTCATTGAGATCAAGTCAGGCTACGGCCTGACGATCGAGGACGAGCTGAAGATGCTGCGCGTCGCGCGCTCTTTAGAGATGCACCGCCCCGTTAAAATAAGAACGACCTGGCTCGCCGCGCATGCCTTGCCCCCTGAGTATCAGGGGAAACCTGATGCTTACATCGACGATATCGTCATTCCTGGGCTCAAACAGGCGGCGGCTGAAGGGCTGGTCCATGCCGTTGATGGCTTTTGCGAAAACATCGGCTTCTCGGCCGCGCAGATCCAGCGCGTTTTTGAGGCTGCAAGCGACCTTGGCGTGCCGGTCAAGCTCCATACGGAACAGCTATCCAATCAGCGCGGCGCTGCTTTGGCGGCCCGTTTCAGCGCATTGTCCGCTGACCATCTGGAATATCTCGATCCCAATGATGCGCCCGCGCTGGCTGCAGGTGGCACAGTCGCCGTCTTATTGCCAGGCGCGTTTTATTTCCTTCAGGAGACTAAAAAGCCGCCCATTGAAGCCCTACGCAACGCGGGGGTCACGATGGCTGTTGCCAGTGATTGCAACCCCGGCAGCAGTCCGTTGGGGTCGCTTTTGCTCGCTTGCAACATGGCGTGCCTTTTCTTTGGTTTGACGCCGGAAGAAGCACTCACCGGGGCAACCCGCGCGGCATCGCAAGCGCTGGGCGTTGGCGACGATTTTGGCACCATTGAAGCTGGCAAACGCGCTGAGCTGGCTGTGTGGAACGTGGGCGATCCGGCAGATCTTGTTTATCGCATCGCCAGCCCGCGCCTTGCTAGGCGCATCACTCCCTTAGGCACACAAAGCACATGATCACGCTCGTTCCCGGACAGGTTTCCTTAGCGCAGCTGCGGACGCTGTACAAAAGCGGCAATGCTTTTGCGCTCGATAGCGATGTACGCGGCAGCGTGGAGCGTTCGGCCAATATCATTGCCGACGCCGCCCGCGGCTCGGACGCCATCTATGGCATCAACACAGGTTTTGGAAAGCTCGCGAGTGTGCGCATCGCACCTGAGGATACCAAATCTCTGCAGCGCAAAATCATCTTGTCGCACTGCGCCGGTACGGGGGCACCCATCCCGCCTGCGATCGTGCGGCTCATCATGGCGCTCAAAGTCATGTCGCTGGGGCGCGGTGCATCGGGCGCGCGTTGGGCGGTGATCGAGGCGTTGCAGGCGTTGGTTGCCAACGACATCATTCCTCTCATTCCATCGCAAGGCTCTGTGGGCGCGTCAGGTGATCTTGCGCCGCTGGCGCATATGACGGCCCCGCTTTTAGGCGAAGGCGAGGTCATCTTTAAGGGTGAGCGGATGCCTGCCGGCCAGGCTTTGTCAGCCGCCGGGCTTGACCCTATCGCGCTATCGGAGAAGGAAGGCCTGGCGATGATAAACGGCACGCAGGTCTCCACTGCGCTTGCCCTGGCTGGTTTTTTTGATGCGTGGGACCTTGTCTGCGGGAGCTTGACCACTGGCGCGCTTTCGGTGGATGCCGCCATGGGGACAGCCGCGCCATTCCATCCAGATATTCAAACCCTAAGGGGGCATCGTGGGCAGATCGATGCCGCCGCGCGTCTGCGCCATCTCCTGGACGGCTCAAAGATTGCGCAATCCCATAAAGATGGGGATGAACGGGTGCAGGACCCCTATTGTCTAAGGTGCCAGCCACAGGTGATAGGCGCGTGCATCGATGTGCTGCGCCAGGTTGCTGTCACGCTGTGTACTGAGGCGAATGCTGCCACAGATAATCCACTGGTGATGGGGGACGGCAGCATCGTTTCAGGGGGCAATTTCCATGCAGAGCCTGTCGCCTTTGCTGCTGATCAGATCGCCATGGTCATCGCGGAGGCCGGGTGCATTGCCCAGCGCAGGATTGCCTTGTTGGTGGACCCAGCTTTAAGTTTTGGCCTCCCGGCATTTTTGTCGCCCTCGCCGGGGCTTAACTCGGGCCTCATGATTGCGGAGGTCACGTCTGCCGCGCTGATGAGCGAGAACAAGGCGCTGGCAAATCCGCGCTGCGTTGACTCAACGCCGACCTCAGCGAACCAGGAAGATCATGTTTCCATGGCGTGCCATGCCGCGCGGCGGCTCTCTCTTATGAACGATAATCTCGCTGGCATCGTCGCCATTGAGGCTATGACAGCTGTTCAAGGCATTGAGTGCCGTGCGCCGCTTGTGACCAGCGCGCGATTGGGGGAGGTGATTGGAGAAATTCGGGGCCATTGCAAGCCGCTTGAAGAAGACCGCATCCTCTCGCCCGACATTGCTGCGCTAACCGCCTATGTCAGGGGCGAGCAGGCGCTTGCAGATAGTGCAGGCGCCATAGCCTTCGAACCAGCTTGATGAAACCGGTGGAGTGGATCGAAGGGGATGGGCCCATCATCCTCACGCAGCCCCATTGCGGCACCTGTGTGCCTGAGGGCATGTTTGAGAAGCTGACGCCGCAAGGGCAACATCTCGGTGATACAGATTGGCACATCGATAAGCTGTATGACGGGCTGTTGCCTGGAGCAACTGTCATCCGCGCGCCCTTCAATCGCTATGTGATCGATGCCAATAGGGCGCCGACTGACGCAAGTCTTTATCCAGGCCAAAACACAACCAGCTTGGTGCCGAAAACTGACTTTCAGGGCGCCCAAATCTGGCGAGAGTCTCCCCATCCTGATGAGGTTGCCCGCCGGCGAGAGCTTTACCACAAAGCCTACCATCACCGGGTGCGCGCTGAAGTGGAACGGGTCAAGCAGCGGCACGGCCTCGTGCTCATTTATGATTGTCATTCCATTCATTCGCGCCGTCCATTTTTGTTTGACGGCAAGCTGTCAGACCTGAACATCGGGACCAACAGCGGTGCCTCGTGCGCAGACGCGTTTGCCGCGGTTATCGAGAGCGCGTGTGACCAGTCAAAGCAATTCAGCTGGGTGCGTGATGGTCGCTTTCGCGGCGGCTGGACAACGCGCCACTATGGACAGCCACATGAGAATGTCCACGCGGTCCAGATGGAGGTTGCGCAGTCTGCCTATCTCAAGGACGAGAACGGTAATCCGCCACTCTACGATGCTGAAGCGGCCGCACCGCTTCGCAGCCTGCTGAAAACGATTTTAGCCGCGCTTGAGCGCCGCGCCTTGATGATCATGTGAAAGGGTACCCATGTCTGCCGATCTGAAAAATTCTCCCGCCATCAAAGCGCCGACTGGTACCACGCTGAGCTGCCAGTCCTGGCTGAGTGAAGCGCCGTTCCGCATGATCCAGAATAATTTGGATGCGGAAGTTGCTGAGGATCCCGCCAATCTTGTTGTCTATGGCGGTATCGGCAAAGCTGCGCGCACATGGGATGATTTCAACACCATCATCGCTTCCTTGCGAACCTTAAGTGATGACGAGACGTTGCTGGTCCAATCGGGGAAACCCGTCGGCATCTTCAAAACGCATGCGGATGCTCCGCGGGTGTTGATCGCTAACTCCAATATTGTTCCCCATTGGGCCCATTGGGATCACTTCAATGAGCTCGATAAAAAAGGGCTCATGATGTATGGTCAGATGACCGCAGGATCATGGATCTACATCGGCTCTCAAGGCATTGTCCAAGGCACATATGAGACGTTCGTTGAAGCCGGCCGCCAGCACTATGATGGACATCTGAATGGCCGCTGGATCCTGACTGGGGGATTGGGCGGTATGGGCGGCGCGCAGCCGCTTGCTGCTGTGATGGCGGGGGCCTGCTGCTTGGCTGTCGAATGCAATCCCGATAGCATCGATTTTCGTCTGCGCACCCGCTATGTGGATCACCGGGCCGAGAGCCTCAACGAAGCGCTTGAGTTGATCGACAGGTGGACCGCAGCCGGGGAGGCAAAATCCGTCGCCCTGTGTGCCAATGCGGCTGATATCTTTCCAGAGCTCGTCGCGCGCGGCGTGCGCCCTGACATTGTGACGGACCAGACCTCCGCGCATGACCCCATCAATGGCTATTTGCCGCAAGGTTGGAGCATGAGTGACTGGCGCGAAAAACGCGAAACTGACCCAAAGTCAGTTGAGCGGGCGGCGCGAGCCTCAATGAAGACCCAAGTGCAAGCGATGCTGGATTTTTGGCGGGCAGGTGTGCCCACGGTTGACTATGGCAATAACATTCGCCAGGTCGCGCTGGAGGAGGGCCTGGAAGACGCGTTCGATTTTCCGGGCTTCGTGCCCGCTTACATCCGGCCGCAGTTCTGCCACGGCATTGGGCCGTTCCGCTGGGCTGCACTCTCAGGCGATCCTGAAGACATCTACAAGACAGATGCGAAGGTCAAAGAAATCCTGCCGGACAATACGCACCTGCACAACTGGCTTGATATGGCGCGCCAACGCATTGCCTTCCAGGGGCTTCCCGCGCGCATTTGCTGGGTTGGCTTGGGCGATCGCCACCGCCTTGGCCTAGCCTTTAACGAGATGGTTGCGTCCGGAGAGCTATCGGCACCGGTCGTTATCGGCCGGGACCATCTCGACAGCGGCTCGGTCGCAAGCCCCAATCGGGAAACAGAAGCAATGAAGGATGGCTCGGACGCGGTTTCCGATTGGCCTCTGCTCAATGCGCTTCTCAACACGGCATCTGGCGCCACTTGGGTTAGCTTGCACCATGGCGGCGGGGTTGGCATGGGCTTTTCGCAGCACTCTGGTATGGTCATCGTGGCCGACGGCACGGCCGATGCCGCACGCCGACTTGAGCGCGTTTTGTGGAACGATCCGGCGACGGGTGTGATGCGGCACGCGGATGCAGGCTACGCTGACGCGCGGGACTGCGCTGCGCAGCATGGCCTTAACTTGCCAGGCATCCTGTAAGAGCTATTCCCATATCAAAAGGCAAATCGCCTAAGCCAATGTGGGCGCAAGGCAAGGGTGAGTGCCGCGAGAATGACGGATAGCGCGGCCATGAAAAACCATGTCACCAAGCCAAAGGCTAGGCTTTCAAGACTTATGCTCAGGGCCAGGCCGGCAAGTAAACATCCCCACCCAATCCAGGGTGAGAGACGTTTCAAAGCGGTTGAAATCCCGCCTTCAAGAACCGCAGCGCGATGTTTTTCCTGGCTTAAGATGAGGTAGACGTTCCCGGCAAGGCAGAGCAGGAAGACAACGAGGAGCGATAGTGTCTCAATCATGCTGCGTACGTCTTTATTCAGCCTGACCACTCATGCGCGGCTGCATCTGCGATGAACCGATGGATCCGCTTTGCTTTTCAAGGCCCGCTTCCTGCCGCGCCATCGCTTTTAAGGTGAGCAAGGCGGTCAGCGCTGTTGTCAGCAACACTATGTCCATGCCCGCAACCGCCCATAGCGATTGAGACATCGACGCCATCAGCCAGTCACCGGTTGTTATCCAATTTAGCGCTGCGGCGGCGATGGTGAGGACGGCGATGGCCCACAGCTGGTCTTTCCATGCCGCTCGCCCGCGCAGCGCGGCATGCGCAAAGGCGGCAATCCACACCCCAAAGAAGGCCCATACTTCAAGCGCTGCCCGGTCAAATCCCGCCAACTCTGCTGCATTGGTGAGCAAGCGGTTGGCGATAAAGAAGCAGGCTGTTGCACATAGAGTGCCTGTCATGGTGCCGATGGTAAAGGCTCTGGCGGCGCGCACTTTTGCCGGTGCTTTAGCGCCCTTCCTAAGCCGCGCGTTCATCCACAAGAGGAACCCGCAGGCGATCATGATGCAGCCGGAGAGGCCGCCGCAGAAGTAAAGCCAGCGCAGCGCCCAATGGTCAAACTGGACGAAGTGAAACCCTTTCAGCCAGGCCAATACTTGTTGAACAGGGGTGGGATTGACCAGCGATAAAATTTCGCCGGTCTTCAGGTCAAAGGCGATGTGGTTCAGTGCCATCCCCACGCCATCGCGCTCATAGTATCGCTCTACGGAGATGTAGGCGTTTTCGTCGTGCATATTGTGTAGGTACACAAAGTCTGAGCGCTCTCGGCCCTGTGCCCCAGAAGCCTGCCGCCAGATGTCTTCTGCGCGCTTGATAAACGTGTCGATACCGCCCAAAGAAGTGGTCGATGCCTGGCCCGCAAGGGGGCGCTCAAAGCCATTATCAAGCACGCGCTCAGCGGCGGCTAAATCCCCTGCAAATGGCAAGGATAGTGGCCCTGCAAAATACGTGGTGGCGAAGATCATTATGCCGGAAAGCGGCATGATGACGTAAAAGGGCAGGGCCGCGACACCAAAGAGTGTGTGGAGATCCAGAATGACGCGCCGTGCCGGTTTTTTGGGGCGCAGCGTGAAAAATTCTTCAATGATTTTGCGGTGGATGAAGACACCGGAAATCACCAGGACAAGCATGGATAGAGCTGCAAACGCGACGATCCAATAGCCGATGTTCTGCCAGCTGGCGTGCAGGCTGTAATGCATTGGAAAAAGGAAATCCGTCGCCGCCAGGCTGTTCGTTTGTTTAAGCGCCGCGCCGGTATGGGGATCGAGGCGCAGAAACCCATCTTCGCCCGTAGCGCGGTCCGTGTAGTAAATATCAACGGTTGGCCAACGCTGTTCAGGTCTAACGATCATTATTTCGCTGCCTTGCGCCACATCAAGCGCTTGGAGCTGCGGGAGGGCGATGGGGTCAAGCGCGATATTGTCACCGCTTGTGATCCTGAGTTCAGGCTTCATCCATTGATCAATTTCTTGGTCAAAGACGCTTAGGGTTCCAAACCAGAAAATAACGAACAAAAGACCAGCTAGTCCTGCGCCTGCCCAGCTGTGCAGCCACCACATGGTCCGCCGGAAATCCTCACTCACCTTAATCATACTAAGCGACGCTCATGGGCACCAAAGCCAGGCCGCAAAGCGAGGAGATGACAAGGCAGGCGCGCAAGAAATACTTGGTGGCAATGAGCCAGACACCCAGGATTGGCAGTGTCACGATGCTTAGCATAATGCCAAAGCTTAAGCCGTCCGCTTGGGCCAATCCGAGCTGGCCCAAATACATGGCCGATAGCGCCACAATTGTGCTTGCCACAAGATAGCTGACCAACAGAGCGCCGATCATACGCATCCACCGCGCACGTTTACTGGGCATATTCGCGCCCCGGCCTGATTGGTTGGCCAGACTGGATGGTCTCCAAGGCGTCGTCACAGAACCTTGGATGACGGTCTTTGAGCTGTGTTTCGCACGTCCTCCATCGCCCGATGGCAGAGGTATAAACCGGCTGGCGAACTTGCCAAAAACTCTCTGTTCGCACGACGCGCCGCGCTTTGTGATGATTTAAGCATTCTGCTTCAAAGGGCAGGCTGAGAAAGTTTAGGGCGGCCTCCAAACTGGTTTTGGGGTCTGAGGCCAAGTCTTCATATCGCAGAGAAAAGACATCAGCGTCATGCGCCGCCTGGTGGTCGAGGAAGCCTGTGACCATGTCTGCATAGCTGAAGAAGCGGCCGAAATCAGTTGTATAGTCGTTGCTGAAATTGAAGGCTGTTGTGTAGCATGACAGCGCTACGTCGCGCAGATCTCTGGACAGAACAACGAACTTTGCTTCGGGAAACAAGGCTTTGAGTTCAGGCAAAGCAAGCGGCAAATCCAGGCTTTTGTCGACTGTGTAAGAAGATGCGCCTTTGGTGCGCTTTTGAAGGGCAGCGAGATAGGTCTCTCTTGCAAATTGACCTGCGCGCATTAACGCTTGCGGGCCGGCCTGTGCGTGTTCGCGAATAGCTCTCTTGATGAGGTCGGCGGCGACATTGAGCTCTCCCACACTCGTGATGGCAGAGTGACAGGCCAGCATTTGATCCAGCAAACTCGTGCCTGACCGAGGCAATCCAAGGATGAAAAGAGGTCGCGGCCCACTTGATCCTTTTTGCGCATCAAGGCGCGGCAAGAAAACGGACGATGCCCGCGTTGGAAGGCGGTATGGGGGTTTTGACTGTCTCAGCAGAGCGTTTCCTTCGTCGTAAAACGCAAATGCCTGTTCATAGCGCTTATGTCGCATAGAAAAGGCGCCAATGGCAAAACAGAGACGAATACGATCATCGCTCCCCAGCGTTGAGGATCGAAGGAGGCTTTTGCTCTTGTCGAGCAGAGAGTCGCCCGCTTGATAGTCTTCCACTGATAACAGCTCTGCTAGGCACCGGGCATGGTCTGGTTCGGCTTTCTGGGCCTTTTGATAAGCGGCCTTCGCGCCCTTGAAATTGCCAAGCTGTTGGTGTGCATATCCGAGAGTATAAAGGGCATCTGTATCGCGCGGATATCCTGCCAGGTGGCTTTCCAGGCTCTTTACGACGTCTTCATGGCGATGCAGATTAAGCAAAGCATTGGCGTGATTAATCACAGCCGCCCTGTGCGACGGGCTGAGGTCGAGACATCTCTGGTAATGCGCGACGGCTTGGTCGCTATCCCCTTGGCGCTTGCGGACGTTACCCAGTGCGTTCCAATAGTCCGGATTGTCGGGTTTTAAAGCGACCAGCGCTTCCAAAGCCACTTGCGCAGCGGGCATGTCATTCATCTTAAGCGCCAAGTCAGCTTGCTGCGCCCAGCTGCGGACACTTGGCCTATTGCGATTAATCTGGATGAGCCGGGAAAGCTGTTCTGCTTGGGACGTGGGCACCGTAAAAAAATCCTGGCGTGTCGATTATGAGCAGCAAGACAAACTGCTTGGATTCTATTTAGACAGATTCTAGGTTATTTGTCACAT
>JBCCDR010000063.1:0-10193 GCA_039030675.1 Pseudomonadota bacterium
AAGTGGATGAGCTGGAAGAAGGCCCAAGCGCCATGCTGCGGGCGAAAGACCGCGATAAGCGCAAGCCGCGCCGTCCCTAATCGCAGCACGCTTAAAGGAGATTTGAACCATGCGTAAACCTTTTTGGCGGCGCCGTAAGTCTTGCCCCTTCTCAGGCAAAGATGCGCCGAAAATTGACTATAAAGACGTGAAGCTGCTGCAAGGCTTTATCTCTGAGCGCGGCAAAATCGTGCCCAGCCGGATTACCGCCGTGTCAGCGAAAAAACAGCGTGCTTTGGCGACCGCGATTAAGCGCGCCCGCCACATCGGCCTATTGCCGTTTATCGTACGCTAGGCCAGCAAAGCTGAGAGCCCAATGACCTTATCACAAAGACATGTGATGCGCGCCTTGATGGCTGGCCTTGCATCCGCTTTTGCGTTTATGGCGCTGTTTAGCGGCAATGTCTTTGGGCTGAGCATTGGTCTGCTGTCGCCTCTGCCGCTGTTTGTGACGGCGATGATTAGCGGCCTGACCGGCACCGCGCTGGCAACGCTGCTGGCCTTTGGGTTGCTGGCGCTGCAAGCGGACGCTCTGCTGTCGGTCGGCGTGTTCCTGATGGGTATAGCGGGACCGCCGCTCTATCTCGCCTGGCGCATGGACATGCGCCACCGTGACCCAAGCAGCCCGCGGCGGCTCACCGGACGTGCCATCGGCAACCACTTGGCCATCATGGCTTTGGCCGGCGGCGCGCTCATGGGGCTGTCACTGCTGCAATTGGACAAAGCCATGGTCGAGACCGGTGGTCTTACCGGCTATGCGCAGCGTTCTATCGATGCGGCCACGGATGCCATGGCAGCGGGCGGCGGGATGAGCAATTCAAGCGTCATTGCCATGAAAGCGCAGGCCAATGCCCTTGGCGCACGGCTGTTTGTGGTGGCAGGCGCCATGTGGCTTTTGCTGATGGTGATGAATGCAGGGATAGCCGGGCGGCTTGCTAAACAAATGCCCAGTTTTGAAAAGGCCCATATGCGGATGGTCCAGCTGCCACGCTGGTTTGTCTTCCCCGTAGCGGCCTTTACAATTCTCAGCTTAAGCTCAGGCATTCCCGGCGTTGCCATTGCCGTTCTGGCCATAACGCTTTTGACAGCTGCGGCCATTCAAGGCCTCTCGGTTATTCACTACGCCAGCCACACGCTGCGCCATAGAGGCGCCTTTCTATTCGGCGTCTATGCGCTGTGTTTCTTCTTTAACCCCGCCGGCATTCTCCTCGCCCTGATGGGCTTGGCTGATAGCCGGCTTGACCTGCGCCAGCGTTTCGCCGGCGGTCAATAATCCTCGGAGTTGTCCCATGGAAATCATTCTTTTAGAGCGCGTTGAAAACCTCGGCCAAATGGGCGAGATCGTGTCCGTCAAGCCGGGCTACGCCCGCAACTACTTGCTGCCGCAAGGCAAAGCGCTGCGCGCGAATGAGCAAAACAAAGCCTATTTTGAGTCCAAGCGCAAAGACATCGAAGCCGATAACTTGGCTAAGAAAAGCGAAGCCGATAGCGTCGCCAAAACGCTCGAAGGCAAGCGCGTGGTCCTGCTGCGCCAAGCCGGCGATTCCGGCCAGCTTTATGGCTCCGTCTCTGCCCGCGACGTGGCCAATGAGCTCAGCGCCGACGGCGTTAAAGTCAGCCGCACCCAAGTCAGCCTCACGGCGCCGATTAAAGCGCTAGGCCTGCACAAAGTGCGCATCATCCTCCACCCAGAAGTCGATGTGATGATTGAAGCCAATGTGGCGCGCACGGCCGATGAAGCAGACCTGCAAGCCCAAGGCATCGACGTGACCGCCGAAGTCTTTGAAGATGAAGAGCTGGCAGAAGAAGCGCGCGAAGAGCTAGGCCTCACGGAAGAAACGCCTGAGGAAGAAACAGCAGCGCAAGACGCAACCGACGAGAGCGAAGACGCTTAAGTCCCCGTCAACACCGCAGACATTATAAGGGCCCCTTCGCGGTTTCAGCGCGGAGGGGCCCTTCTTTTGAGGGTCTTACCGTGAGGTTTTGCTGGCGGTGTGCCGTTCAAGCAGCTTCTTGCTCAGCTCCAAGAGCTCAGAGTTGCTGGCCTCCAAGGAGCGCGTCTTGCTCACAATCATCCGCACCATGGGCTGGAAGATAAACAAAACCTCGCCCAGCAGGATCAGCAGCCCAAGGATGAAGAAGCCCAGTTCCAGCTGCTGGAAGCTTTTGATTCTGCTTTTTGCTTCGGTTTCATAAACCGCAACGGTGGCATTCAGGTCTTTCAGCAAGCCGCGGCGCTTGTAGGCCACATTGTCTTCCGCCAGGAGCGCTGCCTTGATAACGTCCAAACCGCGCTCTTGGTACATGTCGAGGAACGTCCGCGCCGATAGAATGTAATCGCGCACGCGTTCATCCAGGGCTAGCGTGCCGAAATACTTCTCTTGAAGAGCGGGACTGAGCTCGTAGCTGCGTTCCCGGCCCAGCTTCCCAGTCGAAAGCGCCACGTGATTGGCGTACATCTTATCAATGGCTTCTTCGAGTTTAAGGGCAAAATCATCCGCCTCAGCCTCTGTGCCAGAGCGGCGCAGTTCCTTCGCCATGAGCGCAATACGCTGGGAGAGCATACGCTGCATGCCGCTGATATTGATGAGATAGGCATCGTTTTCAGCAATGGAGGTTTGCCGCGTGAAGACCGTGAAGGTCGCAAGCAAGATGCAAAAGACCAGGCTCAGAGCAAACACATAACGCCGCGTGAGCGCGCGTTTGAGCGCAGGCGGGCTATTTGGCTCTATTCTTGTCGTGTTGCCAGAGGGGGATGGCATAAGGCACTCCGAGAATCAGCTTTCTGACTGTTGCCATAAGGATGCCGCCAGCGCTTTAACATTTGGTATAGGCCCCTTTATGGCGCAGCGTTCGTGCACTGCAGATTTCTGTGGAAGGGTCTGTGCACTGCAGATTTCTGTGGAAGGGTCTGTGCACTGCCCGCTTGGGGTTTGACGGTCAGGCGGAGCCGGCCTTATTTAAGTGTATGAACGTACAAACCGACATTTTAGAAGCGCGGCGCCCGCCCCATAGCATTGAAGCCGAGCAAGCGCTGCTTGGCGCAATGCTCATGAACAATGAGGTGGTCGACCGGCTGCATTTCCTCAGCCCGCACCATTTCTTTGAAAATGTGCATGAGCGCATCTTCGAGCATATCCTCGCCATGCGCGAGAAGCTGCAGTCAGCCAGCCCCATTACGCTAAAGCCGTTCTTTGAAAGTGACCCGGCTTTGGCTGAAGTGGGCGGCGCCTCCTATCTGGGCAAACTCGCCACATCAGCTGTGAACATCTTCAACATCGAAGAGCTCGGCAAGCTGGTCACGGACATGTATGACCGCCGCCAGCTCATCGCCATTGGCGAGGAAATGGTCAATACCGCCTTTGAGGCCGATATCGACATCAGCGCCTCAGACCAGATTGAAACCTCTGAGCAACAGCTCTTTGACTTGTCCTCCAAACGCGATGTGGAAGGCGGTTTCAAACCGTTCTCGACGTCGATGACCGAAGCCATCGACCTCATTGAAAAGGCGCGCAAGAGCGGCGGCAAGGTCTCCGGCAAGACCACGGGTCTGCGCATGCTCAACCACAAGATCGGCGGCTTTCACGATTCTGACCTTATCGTGCTCGCGGGCCGCCCCGGCATGGGTAAGACGGCGCTGGCCACATCGATGGCCTTTTATTGCGCTGAAGCGCTGCGCAATGACCTCGACAACGGCGTTGAAGGCGCAGAAAGCCGCGGCGCCGTGGTTGGTTTTTTCAGCTTGGAGATGTCAGCAGACCAGCTTGCCACCAGGATTTTATCGCAGCAAACCGCCATCAGCTCTGAGGAGCTGCGCAAGGGCAACATCAATAATGAAGAGTTCCAGCGGGTTGCTGCGTCTTCCACCCGGCTGCAAGAACTGCCCTTCTTCATTGACGATACAGCTGGCCTCTCCATCGCGGCCCTCAGAGCCCGGGCGCGCCGGCTCCACCGGCGGCACAATCTGGGGCTCATTGTCGTCGATTACCTCCAGCTTCTCTCTGGCGTGAATGCCAAAGGTCGGCAGCCAGAAAACCGCGTGCAAGAAATCTCGGAAATCACGCGCGGACTCAAGAATATCGCCAAATCCCTGCGCGTGCCGGTTATTGCCCTCTCGCAGCTGTCTCGCGCGGTGGAGCAACGCGAAGACAAGAAACCCCAACTGGCTGACCTGCGCGAATCTGGCACCATCGAGCAAGACGCCGATATCGTGCTCTTCGTCTACCGCGAAGCCTATTACCACATGCGCAAAAAGCCCGATGAGGCCGAAGACAGCTTCCTAGACTGGCAGAAAAAGGCCATAGAAATCGAAGAGCTGGCTGAAGTCGACGTGGCCAAACACCGCCACGGCGCCACTGGCTCGGTCCGCGTCCGCTTCAACGCCTCCAGCGCCGCCTTTGAGGACCTGCCAGACGCAGACCCTGCGTATCTCCCTGAGCAAATGTAGCAGCTTAGAAACGGCCGCTGATGGCAAAACGGGCATTGATAGGCGCGCCTACCGTCAGCTGGTGGGTCGAGTGCGAATTGGGGAAGTACAGCGTATCCGTCAGGTTCTCGATGTTCACCTGCAGGCGCAGATCATCCGTCACATCATAGAACGCAGCCGCATCCACCCGCGTGAAGCTCGGCATGATGGAGAAGTTGCTGTTATCGGCAAAGCTGCTGCTTTGATGTGTAACGCCCAGCCCTAAGCCCAGCTTTTCATTGACCTGGAACGTGTTCCACATGGAGACCATATGCTTGGGCAGCTCGCGCACCCGGTTGCCTTCGGTGCCGGTAGCATCTACCTGATTGCCATCGAGATAGCTATAGCCCGCAGAAACAAACCACCACTCGGTCACCTGCCCCTGCAGCTGCGCTTCAAAGCCTTGGATTTCAGACTCAATCACATCGAGTGTTGCAGGGTCGTCATCGGCCACTTGCGGTGAGCGCTGCTGGATCTGAAATATCGCGGCGGTGAAGCTGAGGCCCGGCATGACATCCCACTTCACGCCCGCCTCAAGATTTCGAAACGTGTCAGGCTCCAGCGCATCATTATCGCCGTTGATGTTCGCAAATTGCTCGCCGCTGCGCGGCAGAAACGATTCACTGAAAGACGCGTAGAGCGAGATGTTTTCCATCGGTTTGAAGATCAAGCCAGCCCGCGGGGAGATCTCCTCATCCTTACGGCTGCGCAGATCAGGATTGTCAGGATCGCCGAGATTGTTGACGCTGATGTCAAAGCTGTCGAAGCGCAGCCCCACAACGATGTTGAGCCAGTCTGTAACTTTAACTTCGTCCTGCAAAAAAGCGGAAAACACGTCGATGGACACGCGGGTGTCATCATTGAGGTTGACCGAATAGTCGTTGGTGACGGTACGACCGTCAGCCAACGTCCCAACGTTGTTTCGAAAGCTAATGGGACGGGTCGCATTAAAGATCGCTTGGTCGCTGCGCGCAGGACCGAAAAAGGGGTCAACAACGCCATTGGCGGCATCATCTCCAGAGGTATCGAAGAACGAGTTGAAGCGGAACTGATCTGACGATGTGTTGATATATTCAACGCCGGCAATAATGCCGTGGGCGATACTGCCGGTTTCAAACTCAGAGAAGAGATTTCCGGACAGGATCAGGTTTTGACGCTGTGTATCGTCAATATAGCCGTCTAGCTCGATACGGTTGGTGGCAGGATCATATCCCGTGTTGAACAGGTTCACATAGACCTTGTCATAGTCACCGTAGAAGGCACTGAAATTACCCTTTATATTATCTGAGAATTGGTGCTGGATATTTGCGCGCAGCAAATGCGCCTTCAGCTCGGTAAAGTTCTGATCTGGATCGGCAAAGACGACATCCTGAAGGGCTTCAACAGGCCGGCCATCCGCGCCAACGGGAATGCCGCGATCAACAAAGCGTTCGTGGTCCACATATTCATAGGAGACGTCGACAACTGTCGATGAGCTGAGCTTGAAACGCGCCGTTGGATTGATGCCAAAACGTTCGCCGTCATAGAAGTCGCGGTGATTGTTCAGGCTTTCATACATGGCGTTGATGCGCACGGCAGAGCGCTCGCCAGTGTCCATATTCATGTCGAATTGAACGCCATATTCGCCGAACGTATCAACACCAGCGAGGTAGCCGATAAACGTTTCGCCAATCTCGCCCTTCTTGGTGACCCGGTTTAAAATGCCGCCCGTACCCCCACGGCCAAACAACAGCGCGTTGGGGCCGCGCAGGATTTCAACTTGCTCCAAATTGTACAGGGGGCGGTAATACTGCACGTCATCGCGCATGCCATCGATGTAAAAATCGGCGGTGGAGCGCACGCCGCGAAACACAATCGCGTCGCGGTGTCCCTCACCTTGGGAGTTATTGACGCCTGGCGTGTAGTTGATGATCTCACCAACGCTGGTAAAGCCGCGCTGGATGATATCATCGGCCGTCAGAATGGAAAGACTTTGCGGCACATCAATGATGAGCGTTGGGGTTTTCAGCGCAGCGACCTGGTCGCTATAGAGCACCTTGCCGACGACTTTGATTTCTTCTTCCTCGCTCACAGCTTCGCCACCTTGCGCAGCGGCATTTGGTGCAGCAAGCGATAAACACAGCGCTGATGCGCGCAATAAAGTCGGTTTCATGGAGCCCCCGTTTTGATTTTCAATATCATTAAGGTCAGCGACCTAAAGCAGAGGCAAATGATAGTCAATCTCATTCTTAGATAAATGGATTCGCTAAAGGACAGTTGCCGTATTGCAATGCGACTTGACCTTTCTGCCGCTTCGCGCAATGTCCGTGCGCGATGATTGATCTGTTTGCCGTGATCGGCCGCTCGGCCATTGGTTTCTTTGCTGCCATTGGGCGGCTTATGCAGTTTTTGGTCATGGCCCTCAGCCACTGCCTTCGCCCGCCGTTTTACGGGGCGCGCATTGGCGACCAGCTGCTTGCGATTGGGTATTTTTCCCTGCCAGTTGTGGGGCTTACGGCACTATTCACAGGGGCTGCCCTGGCACAGCAAATCTATGTGGGCTCGGTCCGCTTCAATGCCGAAAGCGCTGTGGCCGGCGTCGTGGTCATTGCCATTGTGCGCGAGCTTGGACCTGTGCTGGCAGGGCTCATGGTCGCGGGGCGGGTGTCATCAGCCATGGCCGCTGAGCTGGGCACAATGCGCGTGACAGAGCAGATAGACGCGCTGACAACGCTGTCGGTTAATCCCGTGAAATACCTCATTGTGCCGCGCTTGTTGGCAGCGGTGATTGTCCTGCCGATATTGGTGCTCATCGCCAATATCATCGGGGTCTATGGCGGCTTCCTGGTGGGCACGCAGATGCTTGGCTTTAATGTGGGCAGCTATTTGAAAATCACGGTCGATTTTCTCGAGCAGTCAGACGTCCTCTCCTCCCTGGTGAAAGCAGGCGTCTTCGGCTTTATCTTAGCGCTCATGGGCTGTTACCATGGCTTTTACTCCTCCGGCGGCGCGCAAGGCGTGGGCAAGGCGACCACAAATGCGGTGGTGTCAGCCTTCATTCTCATTCTGCTGGCGAACCTCATCATCACACTGCTGGTGTTTGGCGCATGAGCGATCAGCCCAAAATCAAGCTGCGCGGCGTCGCCAAGGCCTTTGGGTCAAAGGTGGTGCTGAATGGCGTTGACCTGGATGTTCCTGAGTCGCAGTCGCTCGTCATTATTGGCGGCTCTGGGACAGGCAAGTCGGTCTTGCTGAAGTGCATCTTGGGGCTGCTCACGCCCGATGCCGGCACCATTGAAGTGGACGGCAAAAATACCGTTGGCCTGAAAGGCGCCGCGCACGCCGAGCACCTCTCGCACATGGGCATGCTGTTTCAGGGCGGCGCGCTGTTTGACTCCCTACCTGTCTGGCGCAACGTCGCCTTCGGCCTCATGGAAGGCAAAGGCGTCGGCAAAGTGCAGGCCAAGGAAGAAGCCATTGAAAATCTGCGCCGCGTTGGCTTGTCGGCCGATGTGGGCGAGCTTTCGCCAGCAGAGCTTTCGGGCGGCATGCAAAAGCGCGTGAGCCTGGCCCGCGCCATCACTACCAAGCCCGACATCCTGTTCTTTGACGAGCCAACCACCGGCCTCGACCCCATTATGGCCGACGTCATCAACGATTTGATTGTGGACCGGGTGAAGGCCCTGGGCGCCACAGCCGTCACCATCACGCACGATATGGCCTCCGCCCGGAAAATCGCGGACCATGTGGCCATGCTCTATAAAGGCAAAATCATGTGGCATGGGCCTGTGGGCGACATTGACAGCTCCGGAAATGACTATGTCGAGCAGTTCATCCATGGCCGCGCAGATGGGCCTATCCAGATGGAACTGCGCAAGAGCTAACACCACTTGCACATCGCGTCAGCGCGCTCTATGTTGCCATAATGTTCTAACCAAGGAAGCGCTGTGGGCAAAGCTGCCGTTCGATATGTTTGCCAATCCTGCGGGGAGGTCTATGCCAAATGGCAAGGCCAGTGCGCCAGCTGCGGCGCGTGGAACTCGATCTCGCAGGAAAGCGCGCCAACGGGCGGCCATAAAAGCGCTGTGGGCGCCCGCAGCAAGCGCACCAATGTCATCGCGCTTTCCAGCCTGGCAGACAAAACGCCGGCACCGCCGCGCTTTACCACCGGCATTGCTGAACTAGACCGCACGCTGGGCGGGGGCCTGGTGCCGGGCTCTGCCACGCTCATCGGCGGGGACCCTGGCATTGGCAAATCGACCCTGCTTTTAGATGCTGCCGCCAAGATTGCGCAAACGGGCAAACGCGTCGTCTATATCTCTGGCGAAGAAGCGGTAGACCAGGTGCGCATACGCGGCCAGCGCATGGGTTTGGACCAAGCGCCGATCGCTTTGGGCTCTGCCACCAACCTCAATGATATTCTCGCCACCATCGACAATGGCCCTGCGCCCGATGCGGTCATCATCGATTCCATCCAGACCATGTATGCTGATGAGCTTGATGCTGCGCCAGGCACCGTCAGCCAAGTCCGCGCAAGCGCTCAGGCGCTCATTCGCTATGCAAAAGCGCGCGACACGGCGCTCTTTCTGGTCGGCCATGTCACCAAGGATGGGCAGATTGCTGGCCCCCGGGTGCTGGAGCATATGGTCGACACCGTCCTCTATTTTGAAGGCGAGCGCGGCCACCAATTCCGCATCTTGCGGGGCGTCAAAAACCGTTTTGGCCCAACCGACGAAATTGGCGTGTTTGAGATGACCGGCGCGGGGCTCAGCGAGGTCAGCAATCCCTCCGCGCTGTTCCTATCAGACCGCCAGGAAGATGTGGCGGGGACATGCGTGTTTGCTGGGCTGGAAGGCACGCGGCCCTTACTGGTGGAAATCCAAGCGCTGGTCTCGCCAACACCGGCCGCCAATCCACGCCGCACGGTCGTCGGCTGGGATTCGGGCCGCCTCGCCATGGTGCTGGCTGTCCTCGATGCGCGCGCGGGCATGCAATTTGCCAGCCATGATGTCTATCTTAACATTGCAGGCGGGCTTAAAATTTCCGAACCGGCTGCGGATGTGGCTGTCGCTGCTGCGCTCCTCTCTTCACTCAGCGAGACACCCATCCCCCGCGCAAGCATTGCCTTTGGCGAGATTGCGCTGTCAGGCGAAGTCCGCGCGGTACCGCAGCCTGGATTGCGGCTGAAAGAGGCCGCCAAGCTGGGCTTTGAGGCCGCGATTTTGCCGGAAGCTAAGCAGCAAGACCGCGTATCCATCAACCGCCAAAACGTCTCCCATGTGACAGGACTGCTAGACGCCTTGAATCTGACATTCTAATGATGCCTACTGCGCTCCAAGGGGCGGGGCAAGCAAAGGAGAATGCGCGGTGGATTTAAGTGGTCTTGATATCGCCGTCGGCGTCATTCTGATTCTCTCGGCAATCATCGCCTTCTTTCGCGGGTTTGTGACAGAGGTGTTGTCACTGGCCGCCTGGGGCGGCGCCGTCTTGGCGACCATGTTTGGCTATGGGCCGCTGGCTGAGTGGGTGAACGGCTGGATTGACATTGAATGGCTCTCCAAAGCGGTCTCTATCGCCTTCCTGTTCTTCTTCTCGATGATGTTCCTGCGCCTCATCACCAACAAGATCGGCTCCATGGTGCGCTCTTCTGGTCTTGGCATTGCTGATCGGTCTCTTGGCGCGGCTTTTGGGGTGCTGCGCGGCTTTGTGA
>JBCCDR010000064.1:0-10156 GCA_039030675.1 Pseudomonadota bacterium
GGATGAAGAGCGATGGGCACCCAGGTCATCAACCCAGCAACCGAGGCGCTGCTGCTCGATTTGGAAGACTATAGCGCGGAGGATGTGGACCGCATCATCAGCCGGGCCCGGGCTGTGTATGACAGCGGTGTGTGGTCAGCTCAAAGCGTTGCAGCGCGCCAGACGGTGCTGCACCAAATTGCTGACATGGTCGATGCGCATGTGGCTGAGCTAGCGCAGCTGGAGACCAGCAATGTGGGCCTGCCTATTAGCCAGACGTCGGGCATGCATGTCTCCCGCGCGGCGCTGAATTTCCGGTTTTTTTCTGATTATATTGGTCAAGCAGAAGGCCAGCTCTACGAGCAAAATCCGGATTATCTGACCATGGTGACCCGCCACAGCGTTGGTGTGGCAGCCCTGATTGCACCCTGGAATGCGCCGCTGGCTCTTGGCGCCATGAAAATCGCAGCGGCCATTGCCTTTGGCAACAGTGCGGTCATCAAGCCCTCTGAGCAGGCGCCGCTGACCCTTACGCGGTTTGTGGAGCTGCTGGGTAAAACGGATTTGCCGAAAGACGTGGTGCAAATCGTCAATGGCCGGGGCAGCACAACCGGCGCGGCGCTCGTCTCCCATCCCGGCGTCGACCGCATCTCCTTCACCGGCGGGACCGAAACAGGCCGCGTTATCATGGGCGCGGCGGCGCAAACGCTCACGCCGGTCACCATGGAGCTGGGCGGCAAATCGGCCAACATCATCTTTGCCGATTGCGATTTTGACCGCGCGCTCGATGGCGCTCTGGCGAGCATCTACGCCGGCAACGGCCAGCAGTGCCTGGCCGGTTCGCGCATCTTGGTGGAAGAGAGCATCGCACCGCGTTTCATAGATGCCTTTGTTGCCAGAGCGGCTAACATCAAAGTTGGCGATCCAATGCTTAAAGACACGCAAATGGGTCCCGTTGCGTCTAAGGCGCAATATGTCCGCATCCAAGACTATCTGCAAAGCGCCCTGAGCGATGGCGCAAAGCACTTAACAGGCGGCGCCCGGCCTGATGGTCTTGACCAAGGCTATTATCTCAGCCCGGTCGCCATTCAAACGGACGACCCAGGCGCGCGCATTTGCCAAGAAGAGGTCTTTGGCCCCTTTGCAACCTTATTGACGTTTAAGAGCGAAGAAGAGGCCTACCAAATCGCCAACAACACAACCTTCGGCCTTGTCTCCTATGTGTGGTCGCAAGACTTAGGGCGCATCATGCGCGCCCAAAACGCGCTGGCCTCCGGCGTGGTGTGGGTTAATACACCCATGACGCGAGAGCTGCGCGCGCCCTTTGGCGGCATTAAGGAAAGCGGCATCGGCGCGGAAGGTGGCCATGCCTGCGCGGCCTTCTATGCGCAGCAGAAAACGGTCACGATTCCGCTGACAGATGTGCCGCTTCCCAAATTGGGCGCTTAGCTGCGGCTTTTTTTGCCTTGCTCCGGCGCGACGGCGCGTTAGGCTCGCAACCTAAGGATGGTTTGAGCGAGCACGCGCGTAAATATGTCAACGACCCGCTCAACCAATTTCTCTGAATCGGCGGCCGTTGCCATGACGTTAGTGGCTGCGGATGAACATAAAATCGCCACCCAGCTGTTTTTTGAAACGCTGGACCAATCCACCACACCCTTCCTTGAAGCGCTGCGCTGGTGCGAATTTGACAAAGACGGCGGCTTTTTGCGCGCCGGTATCTCCGACCCCTCTGACCAGACCACATATCTGGTCTGGAGCCCGGACAATGAAACATTCGTAGAAGAGCTCAGCGATACGTTTAGCCGCGGCGATGGGCGGGCTGGCTATATCGAACGCACGCTGGGGGAAGATGAGATGCGCTGGCTGATCACGCACCGGCCTGCCGGCTTTGCGCCCTCTGCCGGGCAGACCATCAAGGCCATGTCGATCCCGCAGGCGGTGTTTGCCGCCATCATCAAAGCGCAAAACCAAGATGCAGGGCTGACGGCGGCTGAGCTGCGCGTGCTGTTCCAACGTGTCTCTGGCACGTCGCTCAAAGAAGCTGCAAGCGAGGATAGTGTCTCCATTGAGACCAAGCGCGCGCAGATTAAAGCCGCGGCAAGCAAGCTGAATGCGCGCGGCCAAACTGACCTTATTCAACTGGCTATGTCCCAGCTGGTCTGGCTCGGCTATGTGGCCGATAGCGGTGAGCGTGAAGCGCTGGATTTAGGGCGCTTTGCGCAGCGTTTTTTGCCAAGCGATATTCGCGTATCGCTCTGGCGCAGCCCCACAGGCCGGACCGTGCGCCTGCTCGAAGCGGGGCCGAAAGACGGTACTCTTGTCATCGGCGCACATGGTTTGCTGTTTCCCACCTTGCTGGCGGATGCATTGCCATTTCTAAAGGAGCATGGTCTGCGGTTGGTTTTGCCTATGCGGACGGGACATCTGGAAAACCGCGACCTCTCAACCCTCTCGCAGCAAAGCACGTTGCTGGAGGACAATCTGGCTGACTTTGTTGCCTATGCGCGCAGCGCCGGGCGCACCGTGCCGCTGCTGGTCAATTCCCTCGGCACTGTCCCTGGCATCCTGGCCTGCGCGCAGCTCGGTGATGTCGTCTGCCATCTCATCATCCTCTCGCCGAACCTAGCGGGCTCGGAAGCAAAGAGTGATACCTTTGCTGGCAAGCTCTTCGCCTCGATCCGCCGCATTGGCGAGCGGCCGGGTCTGTTCCGGTACTTCTTCTGGCACATGCGCAAATTCTTCGCGACGGACACAGCCGTGGCCGCTGGCATGCATAAAATTTTCGGCACGACGGAGGCAGACCGATCCGTCCTGGAAGGTCAGGCGAGTGCACTGCCGCCGAAGACATGGTTTGCCGAATATTACCGCGCGTCGATCGTGGGGATTGCGGAAGACTTTCGCGTCGCCACAGGGCTGTGGCAGAAGCAGTTTGCCACGCTGTCCATGCCCATCACTGTGTTCGTCGGTGCGCAAGACCCCTTCATTACCTTCGATGAATTCACCGCCCTTATGGCGCAGAAGCCTGATGCGCAGCGCCATGTGCTTAAGAACGCTGGCCATTTGATTGGCTCTTCTCATGCTCAAGAGATTTGGTCTCTCATCGCTGACACCGTGCGCGCTTAAAATGACACGGCGTTACCCAATTGGGTGATGTGGGTGTTCTCTTGCCTGCCTAAGCAAGATGTCACAAGCCCGGCGGCTTGACGGAACACAAGGCGCGGGGCGTGCGGGTAAAGAGAGTGCAGGCAATGGGGTTAAGCGTTCAAAATCAACACAAGCAGCAGTCAGCGATGTCGCTGCCGCTGCTTGCAATATTGGCAATTGGGGTGACGTGCGGCGATGTGCCCGCCGTAAGTGCCGCCGCTCATATCGCGCAGCCAGAAGCGGCGGAAACGGGCAGGTCAGACGGCGTCATCAACCGGCGTAAATTTACCGGCCTTTGAACATCGTGCGGGTTTGTCGTTGAAGCAGG
This sequence comes from Pseudomonadota bacterium, assembly GCA_039030675.1. Lineage (GTDB taxonomy): Bacteria > Pseudomonadota > Alphaproteobacteria > Sphingomonadales > CAKZYD01 > CAKZYD01. The sequence continues at coordinate 3,455 of JBCCDR010000064.1, forward strand.
CCCGCTCCGCGCTAGTTAGCGCGGCGGTATGGCAAGCGTCACTCAGCATAACCTCTCACAACAGTTTTGGCGCGCGCTTGCGGCCTGCGCGCTGGTGCTGACGGCGGCTTGTGGCTCGACAGTCGGCTATTTTGACTTCCCGCCCTTTGCGCCGCGCCGGGATGCTGCGCAGCTAAGCGTTGAAGAAGCCATTGCCGCGCAGCCTGTCATGGTGGTCGCCCATCGCGGCTGCTGGGCCCAGGCGCCAGAAAATTCCATAGCGGCGCTGGATGCGTGTGTGTCCATGGGCGTTGATATGGCCGAGATTGACGTGCGCACCACGGCAGACGGCGTGCTTGTCTTGATGCATGATGCTAGCGTTGACCGCACAACCAACGCCAAAGGGCTGGTCGAACAATTCACTTACAAAAACCTCTCGCAGCTGCGCTTGAGGCGCACCGATGGCGGCTCCATGGCGAAACTCACGCGCCGAAAAGTGCCAACGCTCACGCAAGCGCTGGACTATGCGCGCGGCCGTTTGCTGCTGAATTTGGACGTGAAGGCTGCAGACGCAGCGGCCGTCTTCGCAGCCGTTGAAGCCGCCGGCGCGCAAGACCATGTGCTGTTTAAATCCAAAGCGCCCGCCAGTGACCCCAAGCTTGCGCGACAGCCCTATATGGGCAAGGCCGCTTTCATGCCCATCATCAAAAGCTGCGGTGGCGGCAAAAATGAAAAGCCGCCCAGCTGCGCGCTGGATTTAACCACAGCTTTGACGTCCTACGCGCCTTTTGCGCCTGTGGCCTATGAGGTGGTGTTTGCCGATGCGCCGTTTTTTGACGAGGCTGCGCCGGCTTTAGCGCAATCTGGCAAAGCCCTGTGGGTCAACTCGCTCAGCGCCCGTCTGTCTGGGGGCCGCTCGGATGCGAAAGCTCTTAAAGACCCCGCCAGCGTGTGGGGCGCGCTGATTGCGCAAGGCACGCGGCTGATTCAAACCGATGAGCCCGAAGCTTTGATTGCGTATTTAGAGCGTGAAGGCCTGCGGTAAGAGCCACGTGCAACCCGCGAAATGATATGGCTTAGTCCAGCCGAATGGGCGGCCGCACCAACCGGTCCAACATATCACGCAGAATGACGATGCAGCCGCGCGCGAACCCGAAAAGGCCGAACTGGTGGAGGCGGTAGAACGCTGCATGAGCGAGCTTGGCAGCAACGCCTTTGATGGCAATGCCGGGCAGGGGGCCTTCATTGAGGAGCTGGCCGTAGCCACCAAAGCGGCCCAGGGACACCAGGCTACCCTGGTCGCTGTAGACGAAAGGCGCCGGCTCTTTGCCGCGCATACGAGCCTTGATGGCGCGTTTTAGATAGGCGGCTTGTTGGCGGGCGACTTGACCGGTGGGAGGGAGCGGGCGCTCTTGCCCCTCTGGCGTGAAGGCTGCACAGTCCCCCAAGGCGAAGATACTGTCAAAGGGCGCTACGCGCAGGTGCTGGTCAACCACAACGCCGCCGCTGCGGGAGATGGTCACGTCCTGTAAGTTAGCCAGGACGGGCGGGGCTTTGGTGCCGGCGGCCCAGACTTTTATGCCAGCTTCGACAGTGCTGCCATCCGCTAAGGTAAAGCCGTCTTCGCTGGCGCCTTTGACGCGGCAAGCGTTCTTGACCGTAATGCCAAGGTCGGTCAGCTCAGCAGTAACTTGGTCGGAGATGGCTTGCGGAAAACCTGCAAGAAGGCGGTCGCTGGAATTGAGCAGCGTGATCTTGATTTTCGACGGTAGATCAACCGCGCCATAGCTTTCGCCTAGCTGGGCTAAGGCGGCCACGTCGGCAGCGAACTCAACCCCTGTCGCGCCGCCGCCCACAATAGCGATGCTCAACGGCTTCTCAGTGATGACGCTATGGGCCAGCTGAGCGCGCAGAGACTTGTTGAGGGCATCGGAGGTTTGCAGTGTATCAATAAAATGGCAGTGCTCGGCAACACCCTCAACGCCAAAATCATTGGCCACACTGCCGATCGCCAGCACCAGGATGTCATAGCCAAAGCTGTGATGGAGCGCCTCTTTGCTTGGTAAATCTGTAAGCGTGATATCCAAGGTCTGTGCGTGCGGATCCAAGCCGCAAAGCGCGCCAGGCATAAACCGAAACCCAGCGCGTTTGGCTTGCGCCACAAGCGGGACCCCATCGAGGTGCGCGTTTGATGTGCCGGCCGCAAAGGTGTGCAGCATCGGTTTCCACACGTGGATGGGCGCCACATCCACCAAACTAACATTCACAGCTGGCGTGCGCTTGAAGGTCTGCCCCAATTTGGTTGCCAGCGTCAGCCCGCCAAGCCCGCCGCCCACAATCACGATATGTTGAGGCTCGCCCTTTCCCGCGTCTTGGTGGGCGCGCGCTGTCATGATGCGCTGAGCATCTCGCGGGTGAATTTGACCCGGAAGAACAGGGAATAGAGCACCGGCACGACGACCAGTGTGAGCAGCGTGGCAAAGAGCAGGCCGAAGATGATGGCGACAGCCATGGTCTCAAACATGGGATCGTGGCTGATCCACAGCGGCAGCATCCCCCCCACTGTGGTGCAGGTGGTGAGCAGGATGGGTCGCAAGCGCTGCTGGCAGGCTTCAATAACCGCGTCAGCAGCGGCGCGGCCGTTTTGCTCGCGCTCAATGTTGATGCGGTCAATGAGCACAATGGCGTTGTTGATGATAATGCCGGCCAGGGAGATAATGCCCAGGATCGTCATGAAGCCGAAAATGCTCTTGGCGACGATCAAGCCAAAGGTCACCCCAATAAGCCCGAGCGGGATGGTCATGAGGATGATGATGGTTTTGCGCGTTGAGTTAAACTGCGCCACCAAGAGGAGGAAGATGAGCATGCCTGAGATCGGTAGCTTTGCAACCACCGACGTGCCCGCATCGCCAGACGCCTCCAGCTCGCCGCCGAGTTCATAGGTATAGCCTGGCGGCCATGTCCGGGCCTGTTCCTCTAAGAAGGGTAAAAACGCGTTCAGCACTTCTGTTGCCGTCGAGCCGGGATATTGCAGTGTTCGTACTGTCAGGGTGCGTTTGCGGTCGCGGCGCATGATGATGGCTGTGTCAAAGGCCAGCGATACATCGGCCACTTGGCTGAGCGGCACGGAGGCATCGCCCGATTGTGCATAGATTGTCAGACCGTCAAGCCGAGAGAGGCTTTCCCGGTCAGAGGATTGCGAGCGCAGTTCGACGGGGATGATGTCATTGCCGTCGCGAAACTGCGTGAGTTGCAGGCCCGACAGTCCGGTGTTGAGCGAGCTGGCAACATCGGAGTTGGTGACGCCCGCCCGGCGCGCGCGGTCTTGGTCGACATCAATGATGATCTTTTTGCGCCGCTTGCCCCAATCGTCATTCACATCGCGCACACCGGTGATGGTGAGGAGCTTCTCTTTTAAAGGTGCGGTGAGGTCATAGAGCGTATCGATTTCATCGCCTGACACGCGCACTTCGACGGGGTAGTCAATGGGCTTGCCATTTTCCATCTTGCGCATTTTGACTACCAGGTCCGGGTAGGTCTCGCCTGCATAGGCTTCGACCGCTTTGATGATGGCGTCGATGACCGCTTCGCTGGTGGTTTTGACGATCATCGCGCCGCGGTGCGTGTCTTCTTGGTCCGGGTCAATGGCCAGCACATAGCGCGGCGTGCCCACGCCAATAAAGCCGAGGATGTCGATAATGCCCTCTGCCTCTTCGCCGCCTTCTGGCACATCAAACTCTTCCAGCATGAAGCGCTCAATGTCGCGCAGGATCGTCTCGGTAATGGCGATGTCCGTTCCGCGCGGCATTTCAAATTTTGCGTTGATGATGGGGTCTTCGCGTTCAGGAATGAAAACCTGTGGAACCAGTTGCAGCGCTGACATGGCGACGAAAAACAACCCAATCGCCAGGATCAGCGGCGCCCATTTAAAGCGGAGGGACGGGAAGAGGATGACCCGGTAGATGCGGTACATCAGGCCTTTGTAAGGCGCCTGTTTTTCCTCCTCTCCGCCGGCTTTTATTTTCATGATGACAGTCGTCAAAATGGGAATGAACGTCATCGCCATCAGCCAGGACGCCAGCAAGGCGATGGAGACGACTTTGAAGATGTCGGCTGTGTATTCGCCGGTGGCTGATTCCGCTAAGAAGATGGCCAGGAAGGCAGAGCATGTGGTGAGCGAGGAGATGAGCAGGGGGACGCTCATTTCCTTACCGGCTCTGATGGCCGCGGTGACTTTATCTTCGCCATTTTCACGGCGGATCATGATGGCTTCCGCCATGACAATGGCGTTGTCGACCAAGAGGCCAAGCGCGATGATCAGCGCGGCTAAGGATATTTGGTTTACCGTGATGTTGAAGAGGCTCATGCACACAAAGGTGATGACGATGGTCGTGGGGATGAGGGACGCCACGATGATGCCCGTGCGAACCCCTAAAAACGCGAACATGACGCCAGCCACGATGAGGATGGCTTGGATCAGGTTCGACATGAAACTGCTCACTGAGTTCTCAACCAGTTCAGGCTGGGAGAACACGCGGTCCATGGTGATGCCATAAGGGTGTTTGGCTTCAATCAGCGGCACGGAGGCCACCAGCTCTTTATCCAGCGCGAGAATATCTCCACCTTCTTTCAGCGACAGGGCGAGCACGATGTTGTCAGAGCCATTATGGCGCGTCATGGAGGTGGGCGGGTCGATATAGGTGCGCTTGATTTCGGCAATGTCTTCTAAATAGACGACCCCGCCCGCTGGCAGGCGCAGCACTGTGCGGCCTAAGTCCCCGAAGGTCTCATAGTTGCCGCTTGGCTCCAGGACGATGCGCTCTTGCCCGACCTTCAGGTCGCCGCCATCCTGCAGGATGTTGGCGGCCGCTAAGGCGGTCTGCAAGTTTGATGGGGTTAACCCGAGCTCCTGTAGCCGCGCGGCGGAATATTCGACGTAGATGACCTCGTCCTGGACGCCGTGGATTTCCACCTTGGCCACATTGTCGAGGCCAAGCAGGTCGTTGCGAATATCTTCGGCGATTTCCTTCAGCTCATAGGGCGTAAAGCCCTCTCCCGTGAGCGAATATAAAATGCCGAACACATCGCCATATTCATCATTGACCATGGGTTCTAGTGACCCGGCTGGCAGCGCGCCTTCGTCAACCAGATCATCAACCTTGCGCCGCACGCGGTCGAACAAGGGGCGCATGTCTTTGTACTTTTCTTGAAAGCTCACCGTGATGATGGAGATTCCATTGCGTGACTTGCTTTCCGTATAGTCAAGCTCTGGGATTTCCTGCAGTGCCTCTTCAATCGGGTCGGTAACGAGCTCTTCAACGCGCCTGGGATTGGCGCCTGGGAAGACCGTGGTGACCACGGCGTTGCGGATAATAAAGCCTGGGTCTTGCTGCTTTGGCAGGCTGAAATAGCTGGCAATGCCCGTTAAAGCCAGCAGCACCACGATGACGATGACCGTCACGTTGTTTTGCATGGCAAGGGCGGTGAGGCCCTTTTCCATTGGGGGTGCGTCAGCCATTGGGCAGGCTCACTTTCAAGCCATCGCGAAGCGCTGAGACACCGGCCGTGACCACAAGCGATCCGTCTTCAATCCCAGAGAGGATTTCAATGCCCGCATCATCAAGCGGCCCGGTTTCAACAGGGCGGCGCCGCACAATGCCCGTTCCGTCGCCGCCCGGTTCCAGAACAAAGACGAACCGGCCAGACTGATCCTCGCCAACGGCAAAGGATGGGACCATGAGCGCTTCGGCGCCATTCTCCACTTGGAAGAGGAAGGTGACTTGTGCCGACAGGCCGGCTTTGACTTGCGGGCCCACCTCTTGGGGCAGGGCAATTGTTACGGGAAACGTCGTGCCGCCCGAGGTCGCTGAAATGCCCACATCATCGATGGTTCCCGTCACGGCCAGGTTTGGCAGCGCGGGGAAGGTGACGCCCACACTGTCATCTTGTTTTACTAGAGAGATGAAGCGCTCTGGGATGCCCAGGTCGACTTCCAGCCGGTCGCCGCAGTTCGCGAGGATAACCTGCTGGCCCTGCTGTACATTCTCGCCCACCTGCAAGTCGGTTGCTGCGATGCCGCAGGTGTCGTCAGAGACCAGGTTGGTGTATTTCAGGTCCAGCTGCGCAAGCTCCAAAGCCTTGGCCTGTGAGGAGGATTGCGCCGTCGCTGTGGTGAGCGCCGTTCTTGCATTATCTAAGTTCTCGCGTGAGCTGTTGCCAGCTTCATAGAGCCGTTTTGTGCGTTCATAGCTGGAGCGCGCATTAGACGCGCTTGAGCGGGCTTCTGCCAGAGCCGCTACAGCGCGCTGAACCTCCAATTCAAAAGGCGCGGGATCGAGCCGTGCCAGTGTTTGCCCCTTCTTGACAGCATCGGAGACGGACACATTCTTCTCGATGACCCGGCCTGACACGCGGAAGCTCAGGCTGGTCTCCTTGGCTGAGCTGACAGTCCCTGAGAAGACGCGGCTTCGCGCGGCGCCGGCGGCTTCTACCTTCTGCACTTTGACAGAGCGCAGCGGCGCGGCCAGGGTGCCTTCCTCTTCGGCTTCGCAGCCCGCCAGCAACACCGCTGCCATGCCGCTGAGAAGGGCGAGCGCCGCCCGCCGGTTATCAATTGCCATTGCCTGCACCCTTTGTCTTCATCTGATTGGCCTGCACTCGGCGGATCAGCTCGTTGTTGAACGCGAGTTTCTCCCGGTCATCTAAAAAGAAATCAAAGCCGCC
>JBCCDR010000065.1:0-10083 GCA_039030675.1 Pseudomonadota bacterium
ACCAGCCGCATCACCTCCGAACAAAGCCTTATGGAACTGGCTATTTTGCTTGATGCCTTTCTATGAGGCCTGACCAGCTGCTTTGCCCAGCATCATTGTGTCTTGGAAAGTGTCTACTCTCTGTCACTCTAGAGCGGGGTTTTTTCTGAGCCTTTCGCGGGCAAGATCAATAAAGCTTCTGACCTTTGCGGGCGCGCGTCTGCCCTCCACGTGGACAAGATGAATGGGAAGGTGTTCTGGCTCAAAGTCTTCTAAAACGGTCTCAAGTGTGCCCTTCGCGAGGTCTGGACCGATTTGATAAGACAACACGCGCGTGAGGCCCCAGCCTGCACGGGCTGCCTCAATGCCAGCGGCGACACTGCTCACTGTCAATCGCGGGCGCAGTTTGACAACTTTTTGCAGTTTGGTGCCAAATTTCCATTCGGGCGAGCGGCTTATAGCCCCAATGGCGATGACCTTGTGGTCAACAAGCGCCTCGGGTGTGGCGGGCACGCCATGCTGCTTGAAGTAGCGCGGTGCTCCACACACCACACGCCGGACCTGCCCCACGCGGACAGCTGAGAGGTCTGACGAGGGCAGAGACCCAAGGCGGACGGCAAGGTCAAAGCCTTCCTCAACCAGATTGACGATGCGGTCCACCATGACCATGTCCACTTCCATGTCCGGATAGGCATCCAGATAGTCGCGCACAATGGGCAATACATAAATGCGGCCAAACTCATGCGAACAGGTAAGGCGCAATCTGCCTATGGGCCGCAGCGCTGAGCCAGACACCGTATCATTGGCATCCTGCAAATGGTCTATGATCTGCCGCACATCTTCAAAATAGGTTTTGCCGGCATCGGTCAGCCGCACGGTACGGGTTGTTCGCGTAAACAGCCGGGTCCCCAGACTTTCTTCTAACGCATTGATGCCGCGCGTGGCAGACGGCGCGCTCAGACCCATAGCCCTGGCGCCACCGACAAAGCTCTCCGCCTGGGCGACAGCTAAAAAAACTTGGAGTGCTTGAAGCCTATCCATACCCACATCCTATTACTGTCATTATCCAAAATAATACATTTCATTTTTCGCATATTAACTCAAAATACAAAATCCCCTATCTCCTGCTCATCAGCCAGCGCACCTGCTGGTGAAAAGGAGAAAACACATGACTCGCATATCAATACCCAACACCATTTCTGACGCTCCTGAAGCATCGCAAGAGCTTCTGCAAAACGTGGAAGCGTCACTCGGGTCGGTCCCGAATATGTTTCGGCTCATCGGCAACAGCGCAGCAACCCTTGAGGGGCTGCTTGGCCTGCAAGGCGGGCTTAACAAGGGCAGCTTAAAACCCGCCATTCGCGAACGCATTGCTTTGGCGATCGCAAACTACAATGGCTGTGACTACTGCAATAGTGCGCACACGTATTTAGCAAAAAACCTCGTTAAGCTGGACGATGCTGAAATTGAAGCAAGCCGCACTGGCCGCTCTTCCGATGGCGTCATCAACGCTGCTGTCAGCTTTGCGTTGAAAGTTGCACAGGCGCGTGGCCGGGTGAGCGAGGCGGATATCGCTGCCGTCAAACTCGCCGGATACTCTGACGCAGAGGTTATTGAGATTGTCGGCCATGTCGCACTCAATACCTTTACCAACTACGTCAACGAAGCCTTTGCGACCAAAATCGACTTTCCAGTGGTCGAAGCCGCCCGCGCTGCGTGAACGTTCCCTATGACCTTGCGGCCTCTGAGCTTTCTGTTCAGCGCCGCAAGGTCTCCCTTACCACCTTTGAAAAGTCCGGAGGCCGCAATGACCACCAAAGAAGCCCCTCGCGCACCACTGCCGCCCTTTACCCATGAGAGCGCCACCAAAAAGGTTCGCTTAGCCGAAGACGGCTGGAATGGCCGAGATCCTGAAAAGGTCGCCCTGGCCTACACCCCTGATAGCAAGTGGCGTAACCGCGCCGAGTTCCCGCAAGGGCTTGGCCAGATTGTGGAATTCTTAAGCCGCAAATGGGCGAAAGAGCTCGACTACCGGCTGATTAAAGAAGTTTGGGCCCATGACGGAAACCGCATCGCAGTCCGTTATGCCTACGAGTACCACGACGACAGCGGTAACTGGTTCCGTGCCTATGGGAACGAGAACTGGGCGTTCGATGAGAATGGCTTGATGGCTGAACGCCATGCCAGCATCAACGAACACCCCATCAAAGAGAGCGAGCGGAAATTCCGTTGGCCTTTGGGTCGCCGGCCCGACGATCACCCGAGCCTTTCAAAGCTCGGCCTCTAGGGCGCTCGCATCATCCCCGCATTCAGGAGACAACCCCATGAACACACGTTTTCCCAACGGCGCTGCGCCCATCACGCTCTATCGCCATCCCAAATCCGGTCATTCCCACCGCGCGGAGGTGATGATGGCGCTCCTCGATTTGCCTTACGAAACGGTCGATCTCGATATGGCGAATGGCGCCCATAAGGCACCTGACTATGTTGCCGTCAGCCCGTTCGGTCAGGTCCCAGCGATTGACGACAATGGAACGATTTTGTCGGACTCCAACGCGATCATCACCTATCTGGTGGGCCGCTATGGCGATACTGCGCAATGGACTGGCCGTGATCCGGTTGAGAGAGCGCAGGTGCAGCGCTGGCTGTCTGTCGCTGCTGGGGAGATTGCAAGCGGGCCTTGCGCAGCACGTCTCGTGACGGTTTTCGGCGCTGATTTCGATCACGCTGCCTGCATTGCCAAATCCCACGCATTGCTGAGCGCTATGGAAGAGCATTTGTCAGGCAGCGCCTTTCTGGTTGGCGACCGTCCCACCCTCGCCGACATTGCAGGCTATAGCTACATCGCCCACGCCCCCGAAGGCGGTGTCAGCCTCGCCGACTATGCCAATGTCCGTGCATGGCTCTTGCGGATCGAAGCACTGCCAAATTTTGTCGGCATGGCGATATCCCCCATTTTCGAGCCGGCCTGAAGCCTGCTGCTGCAACCTTTGAGAGGAGAAGACGATGCCCCAAGCCGCCAACCCCTTCCATGCCGGTGAACGCCGGGCCCAAGCGCGTGCTGGCTTTCCTGATGTTGCCGAGTGGGCGGCTGGCTACATCCGCCCCGCCATGCCCGATCAGCACCGCACTTTCTTCTCGCAGCTTCCCTTCCTTGTTTTGGCCGGCGCAGACAAACAAGGAAAGCACTGGGTGACGTTGCTGGACGGAGAGGAGGGCTTTGTCACCTCTCCCAGCGAGACGCTGCTCACCATCGATGCGGCGCCACACCCCCAGGACCCCCTTGCGGCAAGCTTTGCAGAGGGCACTGACATAGGAATGCTCGGCATCGAGCTGGCCACGCGGCGGCGCAATCGTTTGAATGGCACAGTCCGCGCCAATGGCACCGGTTATGCCATCGATGTGCGCCAGAGCTTTGGCAATTGCCCTCAATACATTCAAGAAAGGGACTGGCGGCGCGTCCCTAAAGATGACGAACCCATCGCGGCCCACTCGAAAGCGCTGACTGATGGTCAGATCGCACGCATCCGCGCGGCAGACACGCTTTTTATCGGCACAGGCCAAATGGGCTGCGGCGATCACGCTTCCAACGGCTTTGACGCATCTCACCGCGGCGGTGCACCGGGCTTCGTGGAGGTCGTGGACGCTGGGCGTCTGCGCATCCCTGATTATGCAGGCAACACCTTCTTCAACACCATCGGCAATCTTTTGGAAAATCCGGCGATCGGGCTGGTTTTCGTCGACTTCGAAACGGGCGGATTGCTGCATCTATCCGGCCGCGCGCGCATCGAATGGGACGGGGCGAAAAGCCAAGACCCCAAGGCACTGCGCGTTATCGATGTGACAATCGAGGCTGTGGTCGAGCGTCCCTCTGCCCTCTCTCTGCGCTGGGCGCGCACGGATGATGATCTGCGCGCGCTTGTGGTGACCGACAAGGTCGTCGAGTCTGAAACCATCACCTCGTTTTACCTCGCGCCAGCGGATGGCAAGCCGCTCGCGTCCTTCAAAGCAGGTCAACATCTGCCCATCGACCTGGATATTCCAGGTCAGCAGGGGCGAACAAAGCGCAGTTATTCCCTGTCCGGCGCGCCGGGGTCGGATCGCTACCGGATCAGCGTCAAACGCGAAGCACTCGGCGTTGCCTCGCGCTTTCTGCACGACGCTGTGGACATTGGAGACTCTATCGCCGCACGCGCGCCGTCTGGCGATTTCTTGGCGCCTTGCACGGATTGCCCGCTTGTCTTGGTCAGTGCGGGCGTGGGCCTCACGCCCATGCTTTCAATGCTGCACGCGGCCATTGCTGAAGAGTCCAATCGCCCGCTCTGGTGGGTGCACGGTGCCCGCAATGGCGCGCAGCATGCCTTTAAGGGCGAAGTCGAGGCGCTGGTTGGGTCTCGTTCTCACGTGAAAAAACACATCTGCTATAGCCAGCCTGCGCAGGGCGATAGGCCTGGTGTTGAATTCGACGTGCCCGGACGGATCGACGCGCAAAAGCTGCTCGATCTCAATGCCGGGCCGAGTGCCCACTACTTACTCTGCGGCCCCGCCACATGGGCTGCAACACTGCGTATGGGCCTTGAGGCGAGGGGCATACACAGCGACCAGATCCATTTCGAAACCTTCGGTCCAACCACCTAAGCCGCCTGCGGATACAGGCACAGCGCAATCCATTTCAAAGGAGACCTTCTCATGACCCAACCAACCTACCACTTCATCCGCAACGCCACTGCGCGGCTGACATATGGCGGCAAGACGTTCCTGCTCGACCCCATGTTGTCGGACAAAGGCGCTTTTATGTCTTTCGCAGGGATCGCGCCTAATCCCATAGTTGATCTGCCAGTCCCGGCCGCTCAAATCGTCGCAGATATTGATGCCGTGATCGTTAGTCATCTCCATGACGATCATTTTGACGAGGCGGCTGCGCACCTGTTGGACAAGACACTCACCGTTATAACGCCGCACACCGGCACTCCGTCAGACGTCTCGTTCAAGGTCAGGCTAGAGGCCAAAGGCTTCAATGACGTGCGCGAAATCGGCACGCCTGAGACAAATCAGACGACGTGGGAGGGCATCACCCTGCACAAGGTCTTCGCGCGCCATGGGAAAGGCTCTGTCGGGGACGCGATGGGCGATGTTTTCGGCCTGGTGTTCGAGGCAGATGGCGAGCCCACGATCTATTGGCCTGGTGACACAATTCTCGATGAGGCTGGAGAGATCGAAGCGGTTTTGAAGCGCTTCAAGCCAGACGTCGTCATTGCGCATGCGGGCGGGCCTATCATTGAAGCCATGTCACCTGAAATTATCCTGATGGACGCAGCCCAGACGGCAATGTTCTTTGGATATGCCCAGCGCGAAAATCCGCACGTGCAGATGATCGCCATCCATATGGAAGCCCTGGACCACTGCTTCTCTTCGCGCGCTGACCTCGTCTCTGCCCTTAAGGCCCATGACAGTGATCTGCAACACCGCGTGATTATTCCAAGAGATGGTGAGCGTATCGCCCTGCGAACACCGCATGCTCTTGCAGCGTAATCCAGAGGCCGCTGATTTACCTATCTTGGCGGCTAATTTGCGCTGAAGTGTTCGGCTAGGTACGTCAGCACGGCCGCCTCATCCTCTTCAAGTGGCGGCATGTTTTGCGTTTCTGTCATCCACGTGATCAGCGCTGCCCAGCGGGCATGGCTGGCGCGCTGCTGCATGACGATTTGTAGGGAATGGCAGCCGCTGCAATAAGCATCCACCAGCTCATAGGCGCCTGTGCGGGGCAGGCCTGAATAGTCATCAGAGGGGTCAAAGGCAGCGCGCATTGAGGTGAGGCTCGGGCTGCTTGGATAGCGCGCGTCAAAGGTCAGGGCGTATGTGGGTTCTGTGGGCCAAGACCGGCTGAGCTCACGAAAGCGCTGTTGTGCCGCGGTGAGGGGCAGCGCTGGTTTAACCTCATGGCTTTCAAAGCGCGCCGCCCCCAAAACACCTGCGCCCAGCAAGACGGCGCTTGCTGCTATCAAAGCGATCGCAATAGCCTGACCAGGTTTTTGAAAGAGCGCGTTCAAAGCGCTACCACGGCAATGCGATGTTGCATGTTGTTGAGATAGCCGCGTGGGTTCCAGTCCGGCGGCACTGGCGGCTGGGTATTGCCGCTGTTATCTGCCGCGCGGGCCCATAGCTCATAATAGCCAGCTTGGGGCAAGGTGATTTGCGTACGCCAACGCTGCCAGGCATAGCGATTGACCGGCGCGGCTAAGTCCGCGCGCTGCCAACTGCGGCCAAAGTCGATGGAGACGTCCATGGCTTGCACCGCGCGGTCTCCCGCCCAGGCATGGCCGCGAAGCTCAAAGGCCGCGCCAGCGCTGCGGCGCACCCCGGTTTGGGGGAAGGTGATGAGCGATTTGACTGGCATGGACTCAATGATGACCATGTCGTCATCGGGCACCTCAGCACCTGGCGCGACGGGATAGGCGGGTACGCGGTAGGATTGGCCGCCCATTTTCGGCCCATCATGGACCTGGCCGCGCACGTCAATGCGCGTGAGCCATTTTTGGGAGCAAGAGCCTGGCCAGCCTGGGATCACCAGCCGCAGCGGGTGGCCATTGACGAACGGCATATCCGCGCCATTCATGGCCCAAGCGATCAGGCTATGCTCTTCCATGGCTTTGGCGATGGGCACGCCGCGCGAGATCGGCGGTTTGTCCGGGTCACCGGATAAATGCAGGTCCGCGCCATAATGGCCGGTGTAGACGGCGCTGTCTTTAACGCCGGCAGCGCGCAAAACGTCCCTTAAGCGCACGCCAGTCCAGTCCGGGCAGGCAATGGCGCCAAAGGTCCATTGATTGCCGGATGCGCCCGGCGAGAAAAACGCGCGGCCATTGCCGCCGCACTCCATTTGCAGCCGGTATCTGACCGCCTCAAACTGGGTCTTTAAATCGGCTATAGAGAGCGACAGCGGTGTTTCCACCAGTCCTGTGATCTCCAGGCGCCAATCGGCAGGGTCAACGCTGTCAGGCAAAGCCCCATTGTTGCGCACAAACATGGCGTGCCCAGGCGTTGCTTCATCGTCGAGCAAATGCGCGGGGGTTTCCATGTTTAAAGGGCGGCCCGAAAGGGTCTTCAGGCCAGGCTTGCCCACATCCGCTTGCGCCAGCGCAAGAGGCACAATCCCGCTAGGCACAGGAAAGACAATGGGCGCTCCAAGGGCAGCGCTCCACCGTAGCAGCTGGCGGCGACTTGCCATGGCTAGGCCGCTTGGGACAGCTGGCTGGAGAGCGCGTGCACAAAAGGCTCAACGTCGCCAGACTTAAACCCAGCGATATTGATGCGGCCAGAGGAGGGCATGTAAATCGCGTGGTCGCGCGCCATAGCGGCCACCATGTCTGCGCCGATGGGCAGAACTGAGAAGATGCCTTTCTGTTGGGCGATGCTGCTTAGCGCTGGCACATCAGAGGCATGCGCAGCAAGGGCTTGGCGCACACCTTCAATGCGTTTGCGCATTTCGGCCAGCTCCATTTTCCAGCTGGTCTGCAAGTCTGCCATGCCGAGCACATGGGCGACGCTGGCCGCGCCATGGCTGGGCGTCATGGAATAGGTCGCACGCCCAATATTTTCCGCCGTCCCGATTATTTTTTGCACGGCTGCCGGCGTTTCCGCTTTGAAAAAGACCACGCCGGTGCGTTCCCGGTAGAGGCTAAACGCTTTTGAGCAGGACAGGACCAAAATGGCTTCTGGCAGGCGCGTCAGCGCGTTTTGCAGGTCCTGTAAATCCTCTTCAACGGCGCTGCCCAAGCCATAGTAGGCGGCATCAAAAAGCGGGATGGCGCCTGTCTCTTCCAGCAGCGCCAGCACCGCATCCCATGACGGCGCATCAAGATCAGCGCCGGTTGGGTTGTGACACGGGCCGTGCAAAATCACGATGTCGCCCGGCCGCACTGTGCGCAGCGTTGCCATCATTTGATCAAAACACGGCGCTTGGCGATCGACACTGAAATGCGGGTAGGTGACGATCTCCATGCCTAAAATGGCAGCTATGGATAAGTGGTTGGGCCAGGTGGGCGTCCCAATGAAGACTTTAGCGTCCTTATTGGCCTTTGCCGCAATTTCTAAGCCGAGGCGCACGCCGCCTGTGCCGCCGACGCTTTGCACACTTCCAACATCGCTTGGCAGGCCGCTGGGGAATAAGAGGCGTTCCATGCCAGCCATGAAGCCCTCATGACCGCGCAGGCCCAGATAGGCTTTGCTATCCTCGCTGTCACACAAATGCTGCTCAGCAGACTTAATGGCCGCCATGACAGGGGAGTGGCCGGTCTCATCGCGGTAGACGCCAACGCCTAAGTCAATTTTTGTCGGCCGCGTGTCTTGGCGAAACCTGTCCATGACTGCGTGCAATGCATCTTCTTTAGGCGCAGGCAAAGCGCTGAACATAGTTTCCCCCCAACTTTGATAAAACGGTTTCAGTGCTTAGAACGCCTGCGTGATCAGCATGACGCCCACAAGGCCAAAGGCTGCGAGCGCCAGGGTCTGGGCAACAAGGACAGCGATGGGGTTTGGGCCCACGGCGATAAAGTCTTTGATCGATGTTTTAACGCCCAGGGCCGAAACGGCGATAAGCAGGCACCAGCGCGATGCATCAGAGACGCCTTGGGTGACCACCGCCGGCAGAATGCCCAAAGAATTGATGATCATCAGCGCGATGAAGCCAACCAGGAAGAGGGGAAGGAGCGGCGGGCGCTTGCCCGACGTGCCGGTGGCAGCGCACTGTTTGCGAAAGGCAAACCCGATCAGCACAACGGCTGGCACCAAGCATGCGACCCGCATCAACTTCGTAATAGCAGCCGTCTCGCCGGCTACGTCCGAAATCATATAGCCTGCGCCGACGACCTGGGCGACGTCATGAATGGTGGCGCCAATGAAAATGCCGGCCGCCGTATCAGACAGGCCAAGGCCTTGGGCAATGGCGGGATAGAGCACCATCGCGATCGTGCTCAGCGTGGTGACTGCCACAACGGTCAGGCAGAGATTGCGCTCGCTCTCCTTATGCTGCGGCAAGACAGAAGAGATGGCCAAGGCTGCGCTTGCGCCGCAGATCGCCACGGCTCCAGCCGATAAAACGGCATGGTCGGCCTTGAGATGAAACAACCGCCCAATGGCAGCGCCGCCAAGGATCGTGAAGGTGACGCCCGCCACAACAAGCGCGACCGTCGGCAGTCCAAGCTCTGCCACCTCTGCAATCGTGATGCGCACACCAAGCAGGGCCACGCCAATCCGCAAAACTGTTTTGGCTGAGAAGACAATACCCGGCGCGCATGCCCGGTCTGCCAGTAGAAAGTTAAAGGTCATGCCGAAGAGCAACGCATAAAGCATGACAGGCCCGCCAAGGCGCCCAGCAACATAACTGGCAGCGCAGGCGAGCATCACAGCCAGCATGGTGCCAGGGAGGATCTTCGCTAAAGGCGCTGGAAGCGCGACGCCGCGACTGGGCGCGAGGGCGGGATTGGGCATCGTGCTTACTCAGCAGGTTCCAGCTGAGAGGGCGCTTTCGCATTGTCGATCGAGATGCGCCGACCGTCCTCGGTTTTAATGCGGTGCGAGATCATGCGGTCATAAAGCTTAGCAACAGCGGTGCGACCCGTTGCGCCAAACACAAACGGAAAGATGCCATGCATCAGGCACGCACAGCCGGCCACAACCATCGTGCCCCCAAAGGAGAAAGCGCTGCCCATATGCTCGGTGTAGGTTTCGTTGACCGACTCCGGGTGTTCGGTGAAGTGACGCAGCATGTGGGTATCTCCTCTGAAACGATGTCACAGGAGTGTAGGCCGGGGTCTGCGGAGAATTATTCTAAAGATCGGCGCAGATGTGCCCAGAAAGAGAAAACTCTTTTCCTTTGGCTGCGATAGAGGATGTTTTTTCCCCTCCGTTACCCAGGTCATAGAACAGGGGTCGCAACGGTAGCCTAAGGTGCCCCAAGTGTTGTCACATTAATGGTGACATTATTTTTCTCATATTATACCATTATTGAGAAATTTATTCCAATTTTGAGGATTGATCTTTTATTTGAAACTAAAAAATACCGTCAGAGTAATTTAGGCAAGAAGAATGGAAAAACTAGACGAC
>JBCCDR010000066.1:0-10054 GCA_039030675.1 Pseudomonadota bacterium
CCCAGCGCCATCTTGCGCGTGCCAGATGAGGAGGCGCGCGCCTCCATGTATGCAAGCCTCGTCGCCGACCTGCAGGCAGCTGCGCGGGCTATACAGCCGCCCGTGCAAGGCGTACCACAGCATCATGGACTTTGAACGCACCGCCTGGCTGTTTGGTTTTACCCTTGTTGTCTTTGCCCTCTCCCTCTGGCTGGGCAGGAAAGCGCAGCCTCTCACGCGGCTATCCTATGTACCTTGGACAGCGCTGCAGTTCACCGCCGTCGTGGCCCTGATTGTTCTTGGCGCACATTTATACAGCGAATGGCGCGGCGAGCCTTTGGTCGGGACGCGCTCTCCGCTGCGCGGGCTTTAGGGCCGCGGTCATGGCGCTTTAATCAGGTCTGCGCAGTCTTGGTCATGGCTGTGGATCATGAAGTGGCCAGCGCCTGCAATCTCATGCACGGTGTTTGAGGGCAGCAGCTCTGATAAGCGCAGAATGATGCACTTTACAATCGGGTTGGCGTGTTCGCCTTGGATGAGTTTGACGGGCATTTCCAATGCTGAATAGGCAGCCGGGTCTGGCGTGAAGGCAAGATTGTCGTGCCACTGGCGGATATTGTCTGCGGTGCCCGGCGCCATGGCCTCACGCACCTTGTCAGGCATAGCGTCGAATGCGCCTGGGCCGCCCCATAGCCGTATGACGCGGGAGAAAGCCCATTGTTCGCCGGATGTGTGTGCGGCTTCATAGTCTGCAACAAAGCTGCGAATCTCTTCCACAACGTCGCCATCGCCGAGCGCTGTGAGGAAGGCGATCGGCAGCGGCTCAAACAAGGTGAGGGATGCAATGGGTATCCTGCCAGCCAAAGCTGCGCCAAGGCAGACAATGCCGCCATAGGAATGCCCAACCAAGTGGAGAGGCTCTTCTGCCGCCTCCTCACCCACCATGAGGACCGCTTCAATGTCCTGCTCCAACAGGCTGCCATTGGGTAGAGCTGGGCTCGATTCCCCACATCCATTTAAATCGAGCGTGATGAGCTGATGCGCGCGCGCATCAAGATGTTTCAGCACGCCGCGCCAAGCTGAGGACGTCGCGAAGGAACCATGAACAAACATAATAGGTTCGCCAGTCCCAGTCGCGCAATAATTAATGCTGTGCGCTGCGTTCTCGACAAATGGCATTGCCGTTCCCCCCTATGACGCGCGTAGCGACAATGGTGACCCCGACTGGATTCGAACCAGTGGCCCTCAGATTAGGAATCTGATGCTCTATCCTGCTGAGCTACGGGGCCCCTTTCGCGCTGCAAGGCGCTTGTACCGCGAAGGCGGTTTGGGCTCAACGTGTCAAACGCAAAAAACGCGGCCCGGGGGCTATCCCAGACCGCGTTTTGTTTATCCGCCAGGCTCAAGCGGCTAAGTGCGGCGGCGCAGGGCTGCCCCCAGAAGAGCCATGCTGCCAAACAAGGCGATGGTTGCAGGCTCTGGAATGTCGACGGTCTGCGAGAAGCGGAAACCATCTTGTGTTGCGTCGTCGACGATAAGCGTTTGAGACAGGGTCGTGCCGTCGCTGAAGGTCACGCTGGCGACACTGGTGGGGAATAAGATCTCGCGATAGTCTTGCAAGAAGGTGCCATCGTCATTGTCGACATCGACTTCAAATTGGAAGATCTCATTGGGGTTGAAGCCAAGGAAGTCATATTCCAAGAAGTCATCGCCGCTGTTGTCGTTGGTTGTGTCAGGCGAGATCCGCGTGAAGGTGAGCGGGTCGCCGCCATCGCCGATGGCGCTTTCATTGCGCACAAAGTCGAACGCGAAATTGGTATCGCCGATCGTCAGCTCCAGCTTTGTAATCGTGTTGTTGGAGAAGTTGGTAGAAATGTTCTCCAGCTGAATATCAGGAACGTTATTGACGCCGTTTTGGGTGTTAAAAACAGGGTCGTTAAAGCGCAGCTCATAGCCCAAGAAGGGCGCAGCAGCGGCTGGGCCAGCTAGCGTTAATGCCGCGGCGGCAATCAGGGCCGCTTTGGGCAGACGGGTTTTAAGCGTTTGTGTCACTCTGGTGTACTCCTCATCACGCAACTTTACGGGTGCGAGCATAGCTGCAATCCGTTGATGTTTGGTTCACAGCAATCCGCGTGCCACATGAAGAAAATCGCTGATTTGCAAGGGTTTTGGGCTTTTTGCGCTCGCCGTGCCCACAAGGAATCGTTGTGGGAGTCGACACGGCGCGCGCGTCATGTTTCATTGCTGGACTATGGAAACGCAAAGCAAACGACTTTCTATGTCGCGCTTCGGGTTTGTTGGCGGAGTGAATTGAGTGTGGCGATTTTTCTGTGTTTTGCTCATGGCCTTGGCGTCCATGAGCTGCGAAGCACCGGCCTCGCCTGACGTGAGCGCTGAGCCCACCCCTGGTATCGCTTTGCCTGCGAGCAAGCTGGTGAAAGGCGGGCGCTATAAAGTGCGCGCGGTGGTGGACGGGGATACTGTCACATTGAGCACCGGCAAGGACGTGCGCATGGTCGGCACGCAGGCGCCGAAACTGCCGCTGGGCCGTCCTGGCTTTAAGCCATGGCCGCTGGGCGATGCGGCAAAGGACTATTTGAGCGATTTGGTCTCGGGTGAAGAGGTCACGCTGCACTTCGGCGGCCTTGAAGAGGACCGGCACGGCCGCTGGCTGGCGCATTTAGAGCGTGGTGATGGCCTGTGGCTGCAGGGGGCGATGCTGGAGGCGGGCTACGCCCGGGTCTACACCTTCCCTGACAATCGCAGCGCAGTCGCGCAGATGCTGGCAGCGGAAAGCGCCGCGAGGGAGGCCAAACGCGGCATCTGGAACCATCCTTATTATGCTGTGCGCACGCCCAAGCAGTTGGAGCGCGATGTGGCGGCCTATGAAGATACGTATCAAATTGTGCGCGGCCGGGTCGAAAGCACGGGGCAAGTCGGCGGGCGCCTGTTCATCAACTTTGGCGGGGATTGGGATACGGACTTTACCGCTGTTATTCAGAAGTCGGCGCTGCGGAAATTCAAAGCAGCGCCACAGTTTGACCCAGAAAATCTGGAAGGGTCTGTGGTTGAGATTCGCGGTTGGATTGAAGACAGTCGAGGCCCCAGCATCGACGTGACTCATCCTGAGCAGATTTCCACCATGCTGCGTTAATGAGTGTTGGAAGGAAGATGAGATGAGGTTCCGTCAAGCGTTTGCGGCTGGTCTTGCTGTGTGCGGATTGGCGCTGAGTGGCTGCACGACCAACCCTGCCACCGGCCAGCAAGACTTCACCCCGTTCATGAGCCGCGCGGATGAGGAGCGTCTGGGCGCGCAGGAGCACCCAAAGCTGCTGCAGCAATTTGGCGGGTCTTACGGCGACGCAAAAGTCTCTAGCTATGTGGCGGAAGTCGGCGGCAAGTTAGCCGCAGTTTCTGAGCTGCCGGATCTGCAATTCACGTTCACAACGCTGGATTCAAAAGTCATCAACGCCTTCGCGCTACCCGGCGGATATGTCTACATGTCGCGCGGGTTGCTGGCTTATATGAATGATGAAGCCGAGCTCGCGTCCGTGTTGGGCCATGAGATTGGCCATGTGACAGCGCGTCATTCTGCCAAGCGCTACAATAAATCCGTCATGGCGCAAGTGTTTGGCGCGGGCGTTGGCATTGCCACAGGCAGCGGCGCGCTTGCAAATCTCATCAACCAAGGCAGCCAGCTTTACCTATTGTCTTATTCACGCGGGCAAGAGCTGGAAGCCGATGAGCTGGGCGTGCGGTATATGAGCCTTGTGGGCTATGATCCGTTCGGCGCGCCGCGCATGCTGGACACGCTGGGGAGTGCGTCAGGCTTGGATGCCAAAGTCGCAGGGCAGGCGCAGGCAAACCAAACGCCAGCCTGGGCCCGGACGCATCCGCTGACCTCAGAGCGGGTGCGTGTGGCGCTGAAAGAAGCACGGGAATTCTCAGCGCAGGTTCCAGAAAAGCTGCGCCGCAAGGACGAGCTGCTCAACGCCATTGACGGCATGCGCATAGACGATGACCCGGCGCAGGGTATCATTGAAGGCGATGTCTTCAAGCATGGTCCGCTGGGCTTTGGCTTCCGCGTTCCAACTGGCTTTGCCATTGAGAATGGGTCGACCGCGGTGCGCGCAGCCGGGCCTGGCAATTCCATGATTATTTTCACCGGTGGGCGCGCAGCCTCCAATGATATGGGCCAGCAAGCGCAAAGTATCATGACCAGCCTTACCCAAGGCCAAGGCCCGGCTTTGTCTAACCTGCAGAGCATTTCCGTCAACGGCATGCCGGCCGCAACGGGCAATGCGCGGCTGACGAGCCAAGGCAACACCATTGATGTCCGCGTGGTGTCCATCAATTTTGGCAATGGCGCCGCCTATAGCTTCATCTTTGTGGCGCCGCCGGCGACCATGGGCCAGCTCAACACGTCCTTCCAGCGCACGACCTATAGCTTTCAAAAGCTCTCTGAAGCCCAAAGGCGCGCCGCCATTAGAGGCCGGAAGATAAAGGTGGTGACGGTTCAGCCTGGGGACACGCCGGCGAGCTTAAGCCAGGCCATGGCCTATGACAGTTTCCAGCTGGAGCGTTTTTTGGTGCTGAATGGCCTGGAAGGCACACGCAGCGCCAGCTTAAAGGCCGGAGACCGCGTTAAGGTCGTGGTGCTGGATTAGGCCTTAGCGAATCTCGCGGAACTTGAAGCCATACTCGCGGTAGATAAGCGCGAAGAACAAATTGCCGAACAAGCGCCGCTTGCCGCGTTTGCCGCGGGAGATGAAAAAGCCTTCCGGGTGGTGGTAGATATCGGGCAGGATCTCCCGGCTATCGATAATCAGCTTATCTTTCTCTAAGCTGGAAATACCGGTTTTGATGGGCTCTTCTGGCCGCTCAGGCACCTGGGTTTTCGCCCGCATGAACCAGGCGAAAGAGAGCAACAAGGCCAGCACAATAAACCCATTGATGACGACTAGGAACACCAGCCATGTCGGGATTTTGTTGGGGTCGCCCCCTTGCAGCAGGCCGGGCAGATTGCCGCTTTCCCCTAAGTCCGGGCCTTTTCTGTCTTTGCGTGCGCGTTCGTCTTGGCGGACGCTTAAGGGCGCTCTTACCGTGCCTGAGATCGCAAAGACCACGCCATCGCCGGGTTCAAAATCGCCCACCATGCCATCGCCGCCAAACACCAAGACCCGGCCGCCTTGGTTGACGATGAGGCCGAAATTTGGCTTGCCCGGGCACTTCAGTTTCACCCGCTGCTCGTTGTCTTTGCGGTAGATGATTTGAAAATCCGTCACGCTGGCGCAAACCTCGCCAGCGCGGCGCAGCAGCTGCGTTAAATTGGCAGCAACTTCAGCCGTATCTTCCACTGTGAGCAGTTGCTGGTAGACGCTGCGAGACAGCGTGACGCTTTGCGCTGTTGGACTTTCCTGCGTTGCAGGCGGTGTATAGACCGGGTCAACCTGCGCCCGCGCGCCGCTAGCGCACAGCAGGGACAGCGCAAGGGCGGTCAAAACCAGGAAAAAACGGGGGCGATGGGTGGGGCTCATGGCAACTTTGGGCGACTTTGGGCGCTTTCGTCCTTTCGCGCGGCAAACACGGTCATATAGGCCAGCAAACACGTCCATCTGTTTACACCACGGTGCTGCTTTATCAACGCATAACACATATACTTAACTGGTTGACAAGGCTGCGCTGCTGGCGGCATCACCACGGCCATGACGACATCTTTTGACGATATCCGTGAAACGCTCGAGCTTCTCGATGACTGGGAAGAACGCTACCGCTACATCATCGATTTAGGCCGGGAGCTGCCAGACTTTGAAGAGGCTTTGAAGGTCCCGGAGCTGAAAGTCCTGGGGTGCTCATCGCAGGTGTGGATTAAAGCCGATTGGAGCGCGCAGGACACGTTGTCGCTCACTGGCGATAGCGATGCGCATATCGTGCGTGGGCTGATGGCCGTGCTTTTTGCGCTTTATGCTGGCCGTACGGCGGCAGATATTGCGGGCATCAACGCACGTGCCGCGCTCGATGAGTTAGGTCTTGCAAGTGCGTTGTCGCCCACGCGCACCAATGGTCTGTTTTCCATGGTCGAGCGCATTGAAGCGCTGGCTAAGACGCACAGCCAGGCCGCTGCGCAATGAGCAAAGACGAGGCGCCAGTCCACTCCGGCCCGGTACCAGCGCAATTTGCGCAGCGCTTCTTAGACGCTGTGCCGCAACTTGGCGCGCTCAATGTATCCTTTGAAAGCCTGGAGGACGGGAAAGCCATCATCCGCTTGCCCTATGACGAGGCCTTGGTGGGCTTTCCTGAAACAGGCGTGATTGCGGGCGGGGCGATTTATACCGTGATGGACTCTGTCGCTGGCATCGCCGTCTTTGCCGCCTTGGGCACGTTTGTACCGCTTGCAACGCTGGATTTACGCATTGACTATTTAAAGCCTGCCACGCCGCATTTGGATATTTTTGGAGAAGCGCGCTGCTATAAGCTCACGCGTCAAATCGCCTTCGTTCGCGGCCGGGCCCATCATGGGGACAGCGAAAAGCCCATCGCCCATGTGACGGGAACGTTTTTCTTAGAGCGGCCTGCTCAAAAAGCGGAAGGCGCGGCATGACGACCGCATTGCTCAATTGCGTTGAGCCCGTGCTGCGCGGCGAGGTGGAGAGCAACGCCATCACCAATATTCCCTATGCGGTGTTCTTAGGGCTTGAGGCTTTTCGATTGCCAAATGAGGAGATCGCGGTGCGCATGCCTTTTAAGGATGCGCTCATCGGATCGCCAAGCCCGCCGCGCCTGCATGGCGGTACGGTTGGCGCGCTGCTTGAATTCGCTGGGACGATGTCCGTCGCGCTGGCTGCGCGCGAGGCCGCCAGCGCGCCGCTAGAGAGCATCCCCAAAACCATCGGCATCACCATCGAGTATATGCGCGGCGGTGCCACGCAAGATATTTATGCCAGTGCGCAGGTGCTGCGTTTGGGCCGCCGGGTTGCCAATGTGCGCGCGACGGCATGGCAAGACTCGTTCGAAAAGCCCAACGCCACGGCGAGCATGCATTTTTTGATGCCGTAAGGGGCGCTCTCCTATAGGGAGATAAGCCCTGTGACGCTTAAGAAAATCAGCACCAATGCGATGGGGCAGACGACGCCAAGCAGCCCATAAATGCGGGCAAAGAAGCTGTCAGAGACGCTGGATAGCTCTTCACGCACGCTTGAATAACGCAGCCGCCAGCCAACGAACAGGGCGACCAAAAGCCCGCCCATAGGCATGACGATATTATTGGTCAGATAATCGATGTTGCCGAAGAACGTGCGCCCCGCCACCAACATGTTTGACCATTCGTTGAAGGATAGGACGGTGCCCAAACCGCAGATGAACGCGGCAATGCCTACACCAATGGCAGCCTTGATACGGCTGACATGATGGCGCTCTTGGAGATAAGAGACCATCGGCTCCATCATGGAGATGGAGGACGTCACGGCGGCGACGGACAGAAGCAAAAAGAAGAGTAGCCCAAAGATAAAGCCGCCCGGCATTTGCCCAAAGGCTATGGGCAGCGTTTGATAGATAAGCCCAGGACCGGAGCTCACTTCTAAATCGTAGGCAAAGACCAGCGGGAAAATGGCCAGACCTGCCAGGAGGGCGACAATGGTATCAGCCGCTCCGATAATCAGAGCTGAGCGGGGGATGGAGACGGTTTTTGGCAAATAGGCGCCATAAGCCATCACCGCGCCAAGCCCGAGCGACAGGGAGAAAAAGGCCTGCCCCAGCGCTTGAATCACAACATTCGGCGTGAGCTTGCTAAAATCAGGCTGGAAGAGAAATGCAAAGGCTTGCCCAGCTTCGCCCGCGACCAGGGCATAGCAGACCAGTACGAGCAGCAGCCCAAACAGTGCGGGCATCAAATAAGTAACGGCCTTTTCAATTCCGGCTTTCACGCCGCGCGCAACGATGAAGACGGTCAAGCCCATGAACAGCAAGTGCCAGGCGGTCATGCGCTGCCAGGAGCCTGCAAGGTCGCCAAACAGCGCGTTTGACGTCTCTTTGGTCAAGCCGGAGGTGGCCCCCGTCACCGTGTTAAAAATATAGTCAAAGGTCCAGCCGGCAATCACACTGTAAAAGCTCAAGACCAGAAAGGCGCCGAGCACGCCCATCCAGCCCAAAACGCTCCAAGACGTGCTGCGCCCTTCTTCAAAGGCAATGTTGGCAACGGCGATAGGCGGGGAGGCTTGGCCGCGCCGGCCCAGAGCCAACTCGCCAATCATTACGGGCACACCGATCAGGAACACAAAACCGATGTAGATGATGACAAAAGCGCCGCCGCCGCCTTCTCCGGCTTCGTAAGGAAACTTCCAAATGTTCCCGAGGCCAACGGCGCTTCCGATTGCAGCGAGAATGAATGTCCAACCGGACGACCAGTTTTCATGACCAGACGCTGGGCTCGCCATCGGCAGCGCTTCCTCCACTTTTTTATAGAGAGGTCACCATAGCGGCTCTTGCCTCAAGATCAATCTTGGCTGGTTAAAACCTCATAGGCATTTTGCACTTCATGAAAGCGCTTGGCGGCCAGCGGGTCCCCATCGTTGATGTCGGGGTGGAAGCGCTTCACCAGCTTGCGGTATTGGACTTTAATTTCTTCTGGCGTGGCGCTCATGGGCAGTTCCAGCGCCGTGAGTGCTTCTTCTTTCAGCGTCGTCGCCCCAGGGCTCATCCACTCCCAGGCTGAGGACCGGGCATAGCCATTGGCTGTGCGCTGCTCTTCTCGGGCACGCTCGCGCGCTTCCTCAGCGCTTAAGCCTTCGAAATAGTTCCAATTGGCATTGTATTCAGCCGCATGGGGCTGGCAGAACCACCAATACTCCCTTGAATTTGGCGATTTCGGCGCCCGGTATTCACCGCGCTCGGTACAGCCGGCGCGGTCGCAAAGGCGCACAGTGGTGGCTTCCTGGGCTTGGCCATAATCGCCCCAGCGCGGAAAACCCCATGATTTGCGTGAATTGTGCACGTGAAACTGCGCTTTGTGAAAACCAAGAATTGATGAAGCCTGCGCTTCTCAAGCGTTAGTGTCACATAGCGCGCGCAAGCGGAAGGGATAGTTTGCGCGCACCTGCCCTGTGGCGCCGCCGCGCGCCTTAGATAGCGTCGAAGTTTATGGTCTGCGACCGTGTCGCTATGGGAAGAGCGGCTTTGACAGGCTGGTTACGCTTTAAGTCGGCGCTTGAGATTTTCCGCTGCGGTTGCTGGCTACGCAGCGCGATGGGCATCTTGTCGATCACCGTTGTGGGGCGCAGCTGCGAAAGGGCCTTCCCAATCACGCCTTGATGTGCCTGTTTGTCCATGCCTCTGCGCCCTCATCTCTCATTTGAGTTGCTGCTTCTCTATAGCAGCTGAGGCTTAAGGCTTCGTTTGTGCGCGGCAGGCCTTGCCTTGCTTTTGGCATAAAGGCAGCCTAGCAGACGAAAGAGAGTTGGCGTTGGAGAAAAGGAGCTGCGGGTGAGCGCGCATATTGCTTTGGTTGATGATGATAAAAACATCTTAACGTCGGTTGCCATTTCCCTGCGCAATGAGGGCTTTACCGTCAAAACATACTCTGACGGCGCAAGCGGCCTTGAAGGCCTCAAGGCTGACCCGCCGGACCTGGCCGTGCTCGACATTAAAATGCCGCGCATGGACGGCATGGAGCTGCTGCGGCGTTTGCGCCAGGAGTCCAACCTGCCGGTCATCTTCCTCACCTCAAAAGATGATGAGATTGATGAGGTGCTGGGCCTGAAAATGGGCGCGGATGATTATATCGGCAAGCCCTTCTCCCAGCGGCTGTTAATAGAGCGCATTCGCACCATTCTGCGCCGCTCTAGTACAGCCAAGAGTGATGACGAGGCTGGCGAGGGTGAAGGCAGTTTCACGCGCGGCAAGCTCGTCATGGACCCTGAACGCCATCACGTCTCCTGGGATGGCAAAGCCGTACAGCTGACGGTCACTGAGTTTTTGATTTTGCAGTCTTTAGCGCATCGGCCCGGCTATGTGAAAAGCCGCGACCAGCTCATGGACGCGGCCTATGCTGACGATGTCTATGTGGATGACCGCACCATCG
>JBCCDR010000067.1:0-10047 GCA_039030675.1 Pseudomonadota bacterium
AAGGCTCATCGCCGCCGCGCGCACATCCGCAGACTGGTCAGCACCGACAATCTGCGCTGCCGCGCCGGACTGCCTTGCGGCGCGGGCAATGGAGGAGCCAATCAGCCCGAGCCCCACAATCGCAAGGCGCTGAAAAACCGGCGACGTCATGACGCCAAAAAGCTCCCAAGCGCAGCAGCCACAGCTTTGACTTCAGCCTCGGTGCCGATGCCAATACGCAGGCAATCGCCCAGGCCCATGCCTGGCAGGTGACGCACGTAGATGCCCTGGTCAATCAGCGCTTGATTGGCCGCGGCGGCCTGCTCAGCGCTGGCAAAGCGCGTTAAAATGAAATTGGCATGGCTGGGAATAGGCGCAAGCCCCATATCGCCGAGCGCAGCGAACAGCCAGTCCCGCAACCTTGTATTTTCCGCGCGCGCATGGGCCATCCACGCATCATCGTCCAGGCTTGCCATGGCAGCGGCCATGCCGGCGGTGGTGACGTTAAAGGGCCCGCGGATTTTATTGAGCGCATCAATAATCGCCGGCGCCCCATAGCCCCAGCCTATGCGCTCGCCCGCTAAGCCATACAGCTTGGAGAAGGTGCGCGTCATCAAGACGTTGTCATGGGCCTGTGCCAGGGCGATGCCCGGGTCATAATCGGGATCGTCAATATATTCTGCATAGGCGCCATCGAGCACCAGCAAGACACTGCTGGGCAGGCCGGCATGCAAGCGCTCCACCTCGCTTTGCGGCAGGCGCGTGCCCGTGGGGTTGTTGGGGTTTGCCAGATAGACAATGCGGGTCTTGGCAGTCACCGCAGCCAATATCCCATCCACATCTGCGGTATAGTCTTTCTCAGGAATCGCAATCGGCACAGCGCCCACCCGGCGCGCGGAAATGGCATAGACCATGAAGCCATATTGGGAGTGAAGCACCTCATCGCCAGGCACACAATAGGCCACCGGGCAAAGCTGCAGAATCTCATCAGAGCCCGTCCCGCAAATGATGCGCCCCGCCTCAAGCCCATGCTTCGCAGCAATCGCTGCGCGCAGGGCCGTGGCAGGCCCATCCGCATAACGGTGCATATCGCCCACAGCAGCGCGCGCGGCGTCAATCGCCTTGGGGCTGGGCCCCAGCGCCGCCTCATTGGAGGACAAGCGCACCACATTGGCTTGCCCCGGCCCGCCATGCTTGCCCGGCTTATACGCCACCAAATCATCCAGCCAGCGATTGGCGCGGGGCGCAATGTCGATGCCCATAGTCTGCTCTCTTTCTTGCGTAATGCGCCGGGCATTAGCACCTTCCAGGCTGCGTGGCAAAGAGTGGTTGCGCCGCTAAGAACAACCTTGAATGCAGGCAGTGATGTGTCCCAACAATTGACGCCTCCCCTTCGAGCCACTACCTAGCGCGGGATGGAACAAGATGTCGGCGCTGCGCCGGAGGAGAGATTTGGCCTGGATAGACGCGCGGTGCTGGCCACCGATGCGCCGCTGGTGCTTGACAGCGGGGAGACTCTCGAGCCCATCACCATCGCCTATGAGACCTATGGCAGGCTCAATGCGGATGCGAGCAATGCCATCTTGCTCTGCCATGCACTCACCGGCGATCACTATGCCGCCAGCGCGCACCCAGTCACGGGAAAACCCGGCTGGTGGGACCGCTTTATCGGGCCAGGCAAGCTGGTCGACACCGACCAATACTGCGTGATCTGCCCCAACGTGCTTGGCAGCTGCATGGGCTCGACCGGGCCATCAGATGTAAACCCGGCGACAGGCGCGCCTTTTGGGCTGGATTTCCCCGTCATCACCATTGCCGATATGGTGCGCGCGCAAGCCTTGCTCATGGACCATCTGGGCATCGAAAGCCTGTTTAGCATTATCGGCGGCTCCATGGGGGGCATGCAGGTGCTGGAATGGTGCGCGCTGTATCCTGAGCGTGTTTTCTCAGCAGCACCAATTGCCGCCACAGCGCGCCATTCCGCGCAGAATATCGCCTTCCATGAAGTCGGCCGCCAAGCGATTATGGCCGACCCGCACTTCCATGGCGGGCGCTATTTTGAGCATGGCGAGAAGCCTGAAAAAGGCCTGTCTGTGGCGCGCATGGCAGCGCACATCACCTATATGTCTGAAAGCGGGCTGACCGAGCGCTTTGGCCGCCAGCTGCAGGACCGCGACGGCGTGACCTTCGGCTTTGACGCGGACTTCCAAATTGAAAGCTATCTGCGCCACCAAGGCTTTAGCTTCGTCGACCGCTTTGACGCCAATGCCTATCTCTACATCACCCGGGCCATGGACTATATGGACGTGGCCGCGCGCTATGGCGGCTCTTTGCCAGCGGCCTTCCAAGGGCTCACGGCGCGTGTGTGTGTGCTCTCTTTCACCAGCGATTGGCTTTATCCTACAGCCGAAAGCCAGCACATTGTGCAAGCCATGAACGCGGCCGGCGCGCGGGTGTCCTTTGTGGAAATTGAAAGCCCGCATGGCCATGACGCCTTCCTGCTAGACAATCCAGAGATGGAGCGGATTTTAGGCGGCTTCCTCACCTCCGCTGCCCAAGCGCGCGGGCTAGCGCCATGACCTTGCGCGACGACCTGGCCTCCATCGCCGAGCGGGTGCCAGAGGGCGCGCGCGTGCTCGACGTAGGCTGCGGCGATGGCACGCTGATGGCTTGGCTGGAAGCCAATAAGGGCTGCGACGCGCGCGGTATCGAGCTGTCACGCGAGGGCGTGAACCAGTGCCTCGACAAGGGCCTCTCGGTGGTCCAAGGCGATGCCGACACCGACCTGGCAAGCTATCCAACCGATGGCTTTGACGTGGCCATTTTAAGCAAAACCCTGCAAGCCACCCGCGCGCCAGCAACCGTGGTGCGCAACCTGGTGCGCATCGCCCCGCGCGCCATGGTCTCCTTCCCCAACTTTGGCTATTGGCGCGTGCGCCTAAAACTGCTGCTCACAGGCCGCATGCCCGTCACGGACACCCTGCCAGTAAGCTGGCATGAAACACCCAACATCCACCTCTGCACCGTCAAAGACTTCGCGAGTCTGGCAGAGACACTGGATGTGGATGTGGCAGAGGTCTTCACGCCTGGAGGTGAAGGCCAAAGCGGCCCGGGGGCATTGCGGCGCTTTAATCTGCTGGCGGAAGAAGCGCTGTTTGATCTTAGGCGGGGCTAAAGCAGGGCCGTCAAATCAAGGTCTTCGACAATCCGCTGCAGGTCAAAATTGCGGGTAATCTCTTCGCGCATGTCCCGGCCAGCATCGGAGCTGTTATGCGGCACCGTGCGGCTATAGTCCGGGTTCCCGATCTTGGTGAAATGGCCATAGCTGACCGCAGCTTCTTCAATGAGTTCCACGCGGCCGCCGCACTCCTTATGCCAAAAGCGGATGCCAGCGCCGTGGTCATAATAGTAGCGTTTGCGGCGCACGCGTTCCTCGGCGCTGGGGCAATTGGGATGCATGTAAAAATTGCCCATCCAGCCAGCACCGGCGCGCCATTGGTCGGCGCTGGCGGCGGCTGTGGTGCAGCCAATGAGCTCCCAGTAGCGGCGTTTGCGCGGCGTCAGCAGCACGCGGCGCCCTTCAGCGGGTTTGACGGCGATGGTGGCGCCATCCTCTAGCGCCTCAAAGCGTTGTGCCAGGGCGTGCATGTCTGCTTGTCGAAGCAGCAGGTCAGAATGCCAAAAGGCGAGCTTAGGCGCCCAGGCAAAGGCGAACTCCAGCGGCACGTGCGGATAAAGCACGGGCAGGTCCAGGCCAGCGTTGAAATCGATGCGGACAGCGCTTTTTGTGAGCGGGATATCTGTGGCGCGCGGGTCATTGCCCACGATGGGCGTCCAGCCCGCATCCTCCACCAAACGCTGCTGCACATGCGCCCAATCGGGATGTGTGCACCAGACAAGCCAGGGTTTATCGACGCCTTGGAGGGCGGCTTTCCACTGTACCGCGGCGTCCAGAAAACGTTCGACTGGAAAGCCCGTAACGCTGACCGCACGCCAATTGCCTTGGCCCACCTTCAGCAGAACATCCTCATCGCTTTGGCCAGCGATATCTTCAAAAGCAAATCGGTGCATGCGCGGCGACCATGC
Organism: Pseudomonadota bacterium; assembly: GCA_039030675.1. GTDB lineage: Bacteria > Pseudomonadota > Alphaproteobacteria > Sphingomonadales > CAKZYD01 > CAKZYD01. The sequence goes on from JBCCDR010000067.1 coordinate 4,066, forward strand.
CAAAGGAACCCTCAGGCATGGTCTTTACGCAGTCAGAGGACCGTTAATCCAGCGAGATTTTGGGCTTTTCCTTTTTCTTGCGGGTTTTGATTTTGTCGACAGCGGTCATCTTCAGGTAGGTGGTGCCCGCTACCAGCGAGACACGGCCGTCCACGCCGCCGACCCGGCTGAAGTTGCGCGTCCAGACCATGCTGGCCTCACGCGCTTCGCCGCGGCCGCGGGTATCGTAGGGCGCCCTGCCGCCCACAGGCTGGCCGTATTTCTCCAGCGTGGCCTCATAGACGTCGCGGACAACCTCATCCTGCCAGCGGCGCGAATAGGACATGGAGCAGATTTTCTCATCCGTGCAGAAGGTGACGCCCAGGCTTTCCCCGCCCTTTGCGAACAACTTCATGTAGCCCGGCGCGAATTTCGGGCTGGTGCGCACCTCGCGGAAATAGCCGGCGGCAGCGCGCATTTGCGCTTCCGTCATGCCCAATTTGATGCCGCGGAAATCAATGCTGTAGGGATCAAGCCCGTCAAAATCAGGCTGGCCTTCCGGCACCGTCTCATGGGGCACGCGCGCCAGCGCGGCAACGTCAAAGGTCTTCTCCATGAGAAGCTGACCGGTGGCTTTATCGAAAATCCGCGCCTTGGCGATCTTGGTGTGCAAGACCTTGCTGGCATTGGTTTTCTCAAAATTCTCCAGCGTCTCCGCGGCGATGGGCACCACTGTGAGCTGGGCTTGGGCGTTGTAGCTGCGCGAAGGGTCAGAGCGCAGGCGCGCGGCCCCGGCTGGGTCTGTTTTGAGTCCGCCAATGGCGTCTTCATTGGAATAATCGACGCTGAACTTCGTATAGGCGACAAACCGCGGAATGGTGAAGGAGGGCTTGCGCCGGCCAGCTTCGCGTTTGTCTTTACGCGCTTGGTCATCGCCATAGCGCAAGCCTGGGAAGCCGGATTCGTATTGGATCGGCTCGTCGATCTTAAGCGGGAATTCGCCTTTGGCTGCGTCATAGCCAGAGAACTCCGCCGCCACCAGCATGGTGAAGGGCTGGGTGGGATCGAGATTGGCATAAAAGCGATCAAAATAGGCGCCTTGATCCTCCGCATTGTAGAGCGTTTTGGACCCACTCACCCGCTTGTCGAACAGGAACTCTCGGTTGAGCTCATTGGCGCCGACAATTTTGTGCCACATCATGGCCATGACATCTTTGGATGGCTTGAGACGGATGCGCTCGCCGCGGGCCTTGGCCTCTTGGGTAGAAAGCGCCGTGCTGCGTGTTTTCAGCACGTTATTGCGATTGTCGAGCAATTCGACCTTGGTGACTTGGCCGAAAATACGCCGCTCAGAGCCCACAATATAAGGAATTGAAGGGGCCACTAGCGGATCGAGCACAAACCGTGCTGTCACGCGCGGACGCTGGCCAACCTTGGCCATAAAGGCGCGTGCTTCGGCCTCAGGCATGGGCCAGAACACAAACTCATCGGGATTGATGAAATGCAGTTGATACCCACCGCCGAGAATACCCAGCGCATAGGTTTTGTTGCGGCTATAGCTGCGCCCGCCTTCAGCTTTAATGGGCACATAGGAGGACCCGCTAAATAGCGGCAGGAAGAAACCACCCGCGCGCGGATCATAAGCGCTCATTTGCGAGCCGATGCGGATCACATAGGTGTCGTTGTCGGGCGTCACCGAAGACAAATCGCCCATGATGGCCCGCACCAGGTCGCCGTAAACCCGCTCGCGATCAATCTCTTGCGCGCTGGTGTACTCCTGGCGGGCGCGCACATAGGTGTCGATGTTCGGCTCGCTGCCCGTCATGCGATGCCATAGCAGGGCAATCCGGTTGGGGTCGGCCTCCATGGGCGCCTGCGCGGCGGCGATCTGCGGCCCTAGAAAGACGGATACGGATAAGATGCTCGTGTGAATAAAACGGGAGATTATACTGGTCATAACGCCCCTTTCTGCTGCTGACCGTAGAATAAAATAAGAAGGCAACCGCTGCCTTGAGAATAATTAAGTGACACACTGAAGATGACGGTATTATGAACAGCGTTTATTATGCAACTGGCAAGCGCTGTTTTTGCGCATGTGTGCAGGCGGCTGTTGGCTGAAACGCTGGCACACGAATGGGCGCAAAATGGGTTGTGGCAGGCGCGCTGGGGCGGCGCTTAAACACCGCCTTCTTCGCCGTCACCACATAAAGACCGCCGAACTTGCTCCAAAACCGGTTGCCAATGCCCTCCCAGCGGCGCATCCACCGGGCCAGCGCTGGAACGGGCGGCAACATCAACGCCATGCGCCAGCGCTCCGCAGCGAGATGCGCTTCTTCCATGAGGCGCTCAAGCTGGCCAGACGAGAAAGGGCGCCCATTGCCAAACGGCGTCGATTCCGCGCGGCACCATGGCCCCACGCGATTGGGCACAATGATATGCACCTGCCCTGCCGGCGCAAGCACACGCGTGGCTTCAAGCAGCGACGTGCCAACACGGCCGCTAAACTCTAGGCAGTGCAGGAAAATGACGTGGTCAAACAAGGCATCGACAAAGGGGAGGTCTTCGATGTCGACCAAACAGACCGCGTTATCGCCTGCTCCCGTCTGTGGCCAAGCGATGGCCCCTTGGCGCGCTGGCATGGCAGCCACGACGCGCTCACAGTCTTGGGCGTGCTCGGCTAAGACGGGCAATCCATAGCCAAGCGCTAAGATACGCTCGCCGGGTTTAAAGCGCGGCAGGCAAGCACGCAGAGCATGCACTGTCGGCGGGCCGAGGGGCGACGCGTAAAACGCTTTTAAATCCAGAACGTCCGGGCGCATAACGCTTTCACGTTACGGCCCGGCGTTTTTTCAATCAAGCGCTCAAGCAGCGTAGCGGTACCGCAAAGATCAAGCGCGCTCCACGCACATGGCTATGCCCATGCCGCCACCGATGCACAAGGTCGCAAGGCCCTTTTTGCTGTCGCGCTTTTGCATCTCAAACAGCAAGGTATTGAGCACGCGCGCGCCCGATGCGCCGATGGGGTGGCCGATAGCGATGGCGCCGCCGTTCACATTGACTTTGTCGGCATCCCAGCCGAGGCCCTTGTTGACGGAGAGCGCTTGCGCCGCGAAGGCTTCATTGGCTTCGATCAGATCCAGATCGTCTTTAGACCAGCCGGCTTTTTCCAGCGCCTTGGTGGACGCGGGGATTGGGCCGGTGCCCATGATGGCCGGATCAACGCCTGCTTGCGCCCAGCTGACGATCTTTGCCAGGGGGGTGATGCCGCGCTTGTCAGCTTCCTCAGCGGACATGAGCACCACGGCTGCAGCACCGTCATTGATGCCAGAGGCGTTGCCAGCCGTCACCGTGCCGCCATCGCGCTTAAACGCAGGGCGCAGGCCCGCAAGCGAGTCTTGCGTGACGCCGTGGCGGATGTATTCGTCTTCTTCCACGACCGTTTCGCCTTTGCGGGTCTTGATAGTCACCGGCACGATCTCATCTTTGAACTTGCCAGCATTTTGAGCGGCTTCAGCTTTGTTCTGGCTGGCGGTTGCAAAGGCGTCCTGCTCCTCGCGGGTGATTTGGTATTTCTCAGCCACATTCTCAGCCGTGTTGCCCATGTGATAGCCGTTAAAGGCATCCCAAAGCCCATCGTGGATCATGGTGTCGACCAGCTGGACAGGGCCCATCTTTGTGCCGTTGCGCAGTTGCTGGCAGTGCGGGGCTTGGCTCATGGATTCCTGGCCGCCAGCGACCACGATGCTGCTGTCGCCATTGACAATGGCTTGATAGCCAAGCGCCACAGCGCGCAGGCCAGAGCCGCACAGCTGGTTGACGCCCCAGGCCGGGCTTTCAACGGGAACACCGGCATTGACGGAGGCTTGCCGCGCAGGGTTTTGCCCCTGTCCTGCGGACAGGATTTGGCCCATAATGACCTCAGACACATCCGCGCCGTCGACCCCGGCCCGCTCGAGCGCGCCTTTAATGGCCACCTCGCCTAAATAATGCGCTGACACCGAAGAGAGGGCGCCTGAAAAACTTCCAACCGGCGTGCGCGCCGCGCTGGCAATGACAACTTCCGTCATATTATGCTCCTTTGTGTAATCGTTCTAAGGCCGTCATGAGCCCCGATTTCATCGCAGCTCTTATCTGAGCTACGGCCCGCAGGCTTACACGGGCGCAGCGGCCTTGACTATCCGAAAAAGGTCGAAGTTTTTGTGAAACGATACGGCCTAGTGCTCCGCAAGCCATTCAATCACAGGCTCCCAGCAGAGGGCCCGGGCCCGCGAGCCCACCATCATGCCCACATGGCCTGCATCCACCTCCATAAGCGTGCTGCCCGGCGTTTGCTGCGCTAACGCCCGCGTGGAGGCAGGCGGGACGATTTTGTCCTTCAGGGCCGTCAAGACGAGGCTTGGGCAGGAGAGCGCAGAGGGGTCCACCGCATGGCCTTGCACCCTCCAAGCGCGCTCGCAGGGCGCGTTCTCATGGTAGAAATGGGTCATGCAATCTTGGGCGGCCGAAGCGGCAAGCGGCGGGCCTGAGTTTGACCAATCTTCCACAGCAATGAAATGCTCCATCTGACGACGGTGGTCAGGGTTATTGGCATCCAGCAGCGCAAAATCATGGAATTTGCGTTCCATCTGGGTGGGGTCGAGCTGCGCGAAGAGGGCTTGCAACGCTTCTGCCGGCATCAGCCCTTTGCGGGCCAAAACGGGCGCGAGCTGACGCTGCGTCTCGCGCACCAGCGTGCGCGCGGGCGTGCCCATGGCGGCGAAGTCCCAGGGGGTTGCGATGGCGGTCAGGGAGCGCACGGCATCAGGGGCCTGCAGCGCTGCGGCAAGCGCTAGGTTCCCGCCCAGACAATAGCCAGCCAGATGCACAGGCCCATGCCGCCCTGCGAGCGTGCGCAGCAGCGGTACCAACTGGCGCATCACATAGTCTTCCAGCCGATACCGCGATTGCGCGGCTTGCGGCGTGCCCCAATCGACTAAAAACACCCGGTTCTTAGACCCACCAGAGAGCGCGTCTGCAAAGCTGCGGCCGGGGAGTAAATCAAGCACCCAGCTTGGATTGATCAGCGAGGGCACCAGCAAGACCGGCGGCCCCGCTCCGCCGCAATCGCGTGCCACCGCACCTTCCGCGCGCGCCGCGACAGGGCGCTGCGGGCTGGGGCGCACAAAGGGGTGCGTCTGATAGCCTTCAACGCCCGCCAGGAAGCGTTTAAGCCGCGCTGCACAATAATCCCCGAGAGCCGCGGAGATCAGGGCAGGCTCAATATCGCCAAAGTCAGCGCTCCACTGCGCGGCCGACATATCATCCATGCCCGGCAAAGCGCCGCTATGGAGAAACTGGCCAAGCCCAGCCTGCGCGCCAGCATATTGCCAGCGCGCCATGGCCATGTGCAGCACAAGCGGCGATGGCCCAGCCCGGCGTTTTTGTGCAGGCGCACAGTCTGCTTGCGCAGTCATTCTTCGACTCTGGGCGGCACAAGCACAGGTTTGACGGCTGCTTGGAGAGACGCCTGCCACAGCGCGAAAAAAGCCTCTGCAGCTGCGCGCGCGTTGTCTGTTTGCGCAAGATCATGCTGCACTTTTGTTGCAGCACCAGGATGGCTCTTGTGCGGTGCGTCATTGGTCATATAATGACTGTAATGAAAAGACGCGGCTGACGCAAAAATTGCTGCACGGCAGATCCGCAAAAGAGAGATAAAGACATGGCTAAATCAACGTCCGCTGATGGGCCAATCATCATCAAAAAATACGCCAATCGCCGGCTGTATAATACCGAGACGTCAAGCTATGTGACGCTGGACTATCTCGCACAGATGGTGAAGGACGAACGCGATTTTAAAGTCGTCGATGCCAAAAGCGGCCAAGACTTAACCCGCTCGGTGTTAACGCAAATCATCGTGGAAGAGGAAAGCAAGGGCGAGACGCTCCTGCCACTGTCCTTCCTGCGCCAGCTCATCGCCTTTTATGGCGGCGGCATGGATACTTTGGTGCCGCACTATCTGGAGCA
>JBCCDR010000068.1:0-10039 GCA_039030675.1 Pseudomonadota bacterium
CATGCCTTGAACCCTGCGATATTGAGAAGGGCATGCGCGTGCTGGGCGGCAAGTGGACCGCCTCCATCCTGTGGCACCTCAAGGACGCGCCCGTGCGTTTCAATGACATGGCGCGCATGATCGGCGGCGCGAGCAAGAAGATGATTTCAGAGCGTTTGCGGCATTTGGAAGAGCATGGCCTCATCACCCGTGAAGTCTCGTCTAAAGCGCCTTTGGCCGTTCAATATGCCATTACAGATCACGGACTGAAGGCCATAAAAGTCCTCACGGTCTTACGTGATTGGTCACAAGAGTATGTGGCGCCAACCGATTAGGCGGCGCTTTTTCGTTGGTACTTAGAGCCCCAACGCCCCCGGATTAATCCGGTTGTCCGGATCCAGCTCCGACTTGAGCGCCTTCAGCAGCCCTTTCACATCAGGCTTGAGCGTCTTGCCATAGCGGTAGGTCTTGCCGATTTGGAAGTGACCAGAGCCAACCTCTTCGAAGATGTCGAGCATGGCTTGGCGCATCTCTTCGACCAGGGCGCGGGCGTCTAGGTTTTCGGGGAAGCGGGTGATTTTGCCTAAAATGGCGTCTTCCACATAGTGATCGTGGATTTCTTTGATTTCGTCTTGCCAATAGAACACGGGCTCGATGAGGAAGATGGTGGTCGACATGGTCAGCAGGAGATAGCCGGTGTCGATGTTGAGGGCGGCCATCTTCTCGGCGTAGCGCTCTTTGAGAGCATCGAGCGCGCGCAAGACGTCAAGGCCTTTTGAATGTGGTACCAGGGTGTGGATGGGTACCCAGCGTTCGCCGTCTGGGCCGATCATGGAGTTGACGGGGCCAAAAGGCAGCCCAGCGGTGGCTTTGGGCACGGCGTTGGTGATTTGAGTGGCGCCTGCGGTCTTGGCGATGTCTTCGATGGCTTTGACGTCGGCCTCGACAGCGGCTTCAGAGCGGCCTTCTGAGATGGTGTGGATGGTCCATGTGGCTTGGTTGAGCTCGCTTTTGCCCGCCATCGCCATCTTTGCGCCTTCCTTGAGGCCTTTGAGCAAAGAGCCTTGGCCGGTGACTACGCCTTTCAAGTATTTGGCGTCTTGCAAGATGCCGGAGCGCTTCATTTGCTGGATTTGCAAGAAGGGGTCGAAGGCGAAGCATTCTGTCGCCAGGCTATTGCGGCTGACTTCGGCCAGGATTTGTGCAACGACGGCTTCGTCGTCCGTTGTGAAGCTGCAAAAGCCTTTGTGCGCGCTTGTTTTTTGCAGGCGCAGGGTGATTTCAGCTTTGAAGCCTAAAGCCCCGGCATCGGATGTGAAGATACCGGTTAAGTCCGGCCCATAGTTGCGCATAAAGGGCGCTGTACCTTCATGCGCGGCGCTTCCCGTTTCTATGATGGAGCCATCGGCGAGGACCACCGTTAGGCTGAGCACGCTTTCAACCGCTGTACCGGCGGTGCCGCAGCCCCAGAAGGCGGCATTCTGGCTCATGCCGCCGCCGATGGTGGCTGTGGAGCCTGAGAGGGTGCCCCAAAAGGGCGTGCGTAGGCCCTTGGGAGCCAGCGCTTCGTGTAGTTTTTTCCAGGTGCAGCCCGCTTCAACGCGGACATACATGTCCTCTTCGTTAATCTCGAGAATGCGGTCCATGCCGGTCATGTCAACCAAGACGGAGGAGCCTTCTGCTGGCACATAGCCTTTGGTGTAGCTCATGCCGCCGCCGCGCGGCACGATCGCAAAGCCGGCCTCCGTGGTGTCTTTGACGGCGTCTGCCAACACTTTGGTTTGCGATGGCTTGATGACCGCGAGAGCCGGCTCGGCCTTAGTGTAGACGTCCTGCGCATAGAGCGTGCAGGCGGCTTGATCGGTGAGCACATTGTCCGCGCCTAAATGGTCTTTCAGGCGGGTGATGAGGTCTTCGTCGGCAATGCGATTGCTGAGCGGCTGTGCAGTCATCGGGGGGCTCCAAGCATTATTGTATCAGTGAAAGAGATAGCGCTGGCCATAGCGCGACGATCCCCAATCCAATGGCTAAAATAGCAATGAAGGGCAGGGCGGCTTTAGCAATTGTCAAAAAGTCTTCTCTGAACGCGCCCATTGCGACAATAAGGTTCAGGCCCAGCGGCGGCGTGAGATAGCCAATTTCCAGGTTCACGATCATGATGATGCCGAAATGCACGGGATCGATGCCATAGCCTTTTGCAAGCGGTGTGAGCAGCGGGGCCATCACCAAGATGGCCGAGCCGATGTCCATGATGCAGCCGACGATGAGCAGCAGCGCCATGGATAAAGCGAGGAACCCGGCCTTGCTTTCAATCATGCCGGAGAGAGAAGCGACAAGCTGTTGGGGCACCTGCTCAAAGGCCAAGAAAGTGTTGATGCTCAGCGCCATCATCAAGACTGGCAAGAGCGCACCTAGCGTTTTAGCGGTTTCATAGGTGACGTTTTCGAGCTGCTTAAGCGTCATTTCCCGGTGAATGAGCGTCTCGACGAAAATGGCGTAGAACACAGCGACAGCGGCGGACTCGGTCGGCGTAAACAGTCCGGTATAAATGCCGCCCAAGATAATGAGCGGCATCGCGGCGGCGAAAACGCTGTGTTTTGAGGCCGCTCGCAAGGCGCGCCAATCGATGGCTGTGCGCGGGGCTGACCAGTTTTTGATGACTGCATAGGTGGCCATCAACGTGATGAGCAGGATTGCCGGCAAGATACCGGCAATAAACAAGTCGGCAATCGAGGTCTCGGTAATGACGCCATATAGAATGAGCGGGATGGAAGGCGGCACAATGATGCCCAAGGTGCCCCCTGCGCAGATCAGCCCTAGCGAAAAGGGCCGGCCATAGCCCGCTTGGGTGAGTGCAGGGTACATGATGGCGCCCACTGCAATCAGCGTGACTGTGGATGAGCCGGAGATGGCGGAAAAAACGGCGCAGCTGAGCACCGTCGCAATGGCCAGGCCGCCTGGCACAGGCCCCGTTGCAATGCGCACCACCTCAATCAACCGCCGCGCGATAGAGCCTTTGGCCATGATGTTGCCCGCCAAAATAAAGAGGGGGATGGAGAGCAGCACTTCTTTGTCTGCAGCGGCCCAAGCATCGAGCACCACATAAGCGAATTTGCCATCGCCATAACTGATGTAGAGGAGCCCGGCTGCAACGGCCAAAAGCACGACGATGCGCTGGCGCAAGACTAGCAGAGCTAGCAAGCTGGCCGATATGGCAAGCCCGCTCATGGTTGCGCCTCGCCTTTGCTCGGCGGCTGGGGTTTGAGCGCTGGATAGAGCGCAAACAGGCCATGGCGTATGGCCGCGATGAAGAAGGTGAGCGGGAAGACCGCTTGCATGGGCCAGATGGGGATTTTGAGCGAGCGGGAGACTTCACCCAGCTCTTTCGTCTCCAGCACCACGCCAAGCGCGACCAGCGAGAAGATCAGGCAGAACACGGTCATGATGGCCTCTTGCAAGCGTTGAAGGCCGATCTCCCATTGGGCTGGAAAGAGCTTGTCCACAAAGCGCGGCCGCAAATGCTCTGCTGATTGGCTGGCAAGGCCAAAGCTCATGAGCGACATGACAATGAAGGCATAGACTGCGAGGCGCGGAGCGCCAGAGATGCCAACGCCGGTCACTTCCCTGGACACGACATCGGCCATCACGATGAGCGCCATAAACGCAAACAAGGTGACAGCAATGATTCGCTCAAACCGGGTGAGAACGGCAAGAAACCCGGCTGCAGCGCTCACCTGCTTTGCCTTTGTGCATTAAAAGCCGCGCGGCCGGCCACCATGGCGTCATACACATCCTGCGCGCGCCCGCCGACACGCTTGATGATGGCCTTGTGATTGTCCTTGGTCGCTTCCTTCCAGGCAGCGCGTTCGGCTGGCGTTGGCATATGGCCAATGACGCCAAAGCCGTCCAGATTGCTCTCTAGCTTTGCCGCCATGCTGCGAATTTGAAGGCGCACTTGCGGGGAGGGGACCAGGCTATCGGTGATGATCTTCCGGCGCTCTTCCGGCAGGGCATTGTACCACTTGAGATTGGCGACCAAGACGCCGGTGTCGAAGCTATGCTGGGTGAAGGTCATATAGGGTGCTTCACCGGCGAGCCCTGTGACCTCATACAGCACGACATTGGTTTCCCCGCCAAAGACCAGCCCAGTTTGCAAAGCGGGGATGACGTCAGCGAACTCCATCTGCAGATATTCAGCGCCCAGCGACCGCATCAGGATTTCAGCCGCTTCAGCAGATTGGACGCGCATGCGCTGACCCTTCAGGTCCGCCGGCGTCAGGATGGGTTTTGTGGCGTAGAGATTCAGCCAACCCACCTCGACCCATTGGAACAGATACAGCCCCTTGGCAGCGAAGAGCTCGCGGAAGATGGGCAGCAGGTAGCCGTCCATCACGAAGTCGAGCTGCTCGGTGTTGTCAAAAAAGAAGGGACTAAGAAGCACATCAACTTCGGGCACAATAGAGCTTGTACCGCCGAGCGTAACGCCGCCGATTTGCATGCGGTTGCGGCGGGTATAGGTCAGCGTGGCGGGCTCGCCCCCCGACTCATTGTTGATGAGCAGCTTGATTTGAATAGACCCGTCGGGCGCCGCTGCTTGGATATTCTTTTTAAATGACTGCCAGTCATTCCACCATGGTGATTGCGGTGCTGCAAAGGCCCCCACAGTGACACGGGTCGGCGCGTTTGGGTCGACCGGCGCCGTGCCCATGGCATGGGCGCTCGTGACAAACAGGATGAGGCTAAAAACGTATGCGAGGAGTCTCATGCCGCCTCAAGCAGCATGTCGGCCAATGCCGCTGGTGCTGTGACCATTGCATCGTGGCCTGTCTTGAGGCTTTTGATGCTCCAACCGCGCTCTTGAGCCCGTTCTAGCCCCATGCGGGCGCCGTCCATAAGCGGGCGGCCGTCACAGGTGATATAGAGAACATCTGGGCCTTGAACCGGCGGGTTCGTGAGCTTCAGCGGCGCTGTCAGCGCGCCAAAGGGCATGGGCGTGAGCCGTCGTTTCACCCAATCATATACCCATCCGTCTTCCTTCAAGACGCCAAAGGCCTCTTGCGGCCAGCTTGGCATCATAAAGCCGTCAATGAGCGCGGCTTTGGCGCCTTCGATGGCTTCAGGAGAGGCTGAAAACAGCATAGACTCACCATCATAAAGGACGGTGGCATCCAGCATAACAATCTTGGCAATTTGACCGCGTGCTTTGTCATAAACGCCTTCGACGACAGGCCCGCCATAGCTATGTCCGACCAGCACGGAATTCTCAACGTCTTCAAATTTCAAGACCTGCAAAACATCCATCACATGCGTGTTGCAATCCGTCTCGGGCCGGCCCAGGTGATGGCGCTCGCCCATGCCGGTGAGTGTGGGCGTGATCACGCGGTGCCCGCCTGAGCGCAAAATGTCTGCCACCAAGCGCCAACACCAGCCGCCGTGCCAAGCGCCGTGCACCAGCACAAAGGTGTGCGGTGATTGCGGTGCAGCCATTGTGCTGTCTTCTCCCATTGCGAGACTATTGGACGCAGCTAGTCCAACAAGGCTCGCCCCTGTGGCTGCGATCATCTCTCGCCGTGTCGTCATCCAGAGTTCCGCCTCGAACCATCAAAAAAAAGCGGGGCCGGTTGTCCAGCCCCGCATGGTCTTTTTAGCGAAACGCGGTCCACTTTAGAAGCGGTAGCGCGCGCGCAGTGTCCAGTTTGACGGTTGGTTGAAGTACTGAACGCCAGCCAAAGAAGACTGGACCCAGTTCTCGCCAAAGCAGTTTTGACACTCAAGATACAGACCATAGTCGCCATCGACCTGCTCGATCCCGATGTTACCATTGAAGCGCCAGAAAGCGTCTTGGAAGCCCTCTGGGTTGCCGCTGGTAGCGGTGTCGTAGCTGCCGGTATGAATGGCAAAAGCATTGGCGACGATTTGGAAGTCGTCAGTGATGGGGTAGTTTACGTTACCGCCAAGCACAGCTGTGATGCCGGGAGCGCGCACTGGATCAGAGATATCGCCGTCTGGGCGGACAATGCCCTGCTCACACCCTGAACCTGCACCGAAGATCTGGCTAACGCCCATCATCTGAAGGTTGTCCTGACACCGTAGCTGCTGCGCAGTCACAGACGGGTTGACATTGTTGTAGCTGGCATCTTGCCAACCAAGGCTACCCGTCAAGGTCACAAACTCATTAACAACAAAGGTCGTTTCCAGTTCGATACCGTAGACTTCCATATCGGCGAAGTTTTGGGTGATGAACTCTAAGCCGCCACCTTGAGTTTCAAAGGCTGACGGGACTTGGAAGTCGGAGACGTCATTAAAGAAGGCGGTTGCGTTGATCCGCAAGCGGTCATCAAAGAACTGAGACTTTGTTCCAATTTCATAAGACCAAACCGTCTCTGGCGCGAAGTTCAGCAGCGTTTCTGCAACGGTACCACGCGCGTTCCAGCCGCCTGACTTAAAGCCGCGCGTTGCTGACGCAAAGACGAGTACATCGTCATTTACTTCGTACTGAACCGCAAAGCGAGGGGTTAAGATAGACACGTTTTGAGAGCGCGGAATGCCCGCGGCGATGAGATCTGTTGTCGTGAAGTTCAAAGCACTGGTTGCCGTGTGCATCACGTCAATTTCTTTGGTCTCGTCTGTGTAACGGATACCGGTGGTGATCGTCAGCTGCTCTGTGATGTTCCAATCCAATTGAACATATCCAGCACCAGTCGTCGTGTCGTTCTCAAGCATCCGGTCATATTCCGGCGACAAAAAGAACTGTGCAAAGTCTGTCTGGTTCCGCTCCGCGAGGAAATAAACACCGGCAACATAATCGATAAAGCCATCAAAGAGTTGACCATTGGCCTTAATCTCTTGGCTGAACTGTTTGTGGACGCCGCGGTTGGCAATAGAAAATGTGGATGGGCCTGGGATGCCGAAGAGAACCGATGCCGGGTCCGGGATCATGTCGCCTGTCACATCTGCCAAGGGCAGAGTTTCATAGAGGAAGCCATCAAAGAACGGCAGGGTGAAGTCCTGGTTCAGATCAAACCAACCAGTGATGATTTCGATGTTCACTTCTTCAAAATCGAGTTCAAGGTTGGACACAAGCAACAAGCTTTCAGCAACGTTGCCCATACCTTGGCCCGACAGCAAACCGCCAAGAGTGTTGCCAACGCCGCCAGCTGTGCTGATGAACGCGCCGGATATACGCGGCAAGTCTGTCGTTGCGCCAGACCCTTGGAAACGGGCCAAAGTTGACGCGTTTACTGACGCGGCGCCAGGAAGGTCACTGTTAAACACATTGTCGCCGTCAATGGGCGTATTGGCGACATTTGCTACGTCGGAATCGACATAGGTGGCGGAAACGTTCCAGTTCACCAGCTCGTTTGGCGTCCACTTGACGGCGCCGCGAATACCATAGGAGCGCTCGTCATTGATATTCTCGTCGAGTTCGAAGCTGTAAGCATAGCCATCGTCATCGACAAAATAGGCAGAAACCTTGGTGCTGATGGTATCACTGATCGGTATATCAACGGAGCCGCGGGCTGTGACGCGTTGGAAGCGGCCATAGCTTAGTTCTGCAAAACCGCCAAATTCTTCTCCTGGTTCACGGAGCAGGACGTTGATGGCGCCACCGGTTGTGTTCCGGCCGAAAAGGGTGCCTTGCGGACCGCGGAGAACTTCAATCCGATCAAGGTCGAAGAAGGAGAAGTTGTTGGCGTTTTGGCGACTAATATAAATGTCATCAATGTAGGTGCCGACGGGTGGATCGAATGTTGCAATCGATTCTGTGTTGCCCAAACCGCGGATATAGTATGCGTTCGCGGACCCAAGACCTGTGTTGTTACTACCAAACAGGTTTGGGATGTAGTCGGTCAAATCCAGTGCACTGTCGATGTTGCGAATGCGCAATTGGCCTTCATCAAAGGCTGAAACAGCAATCGGAATGTCTTGGATGCTTTGCGCCCGGCGCTGTGCGGTCACAAGGATCTCTTCAAGGCCCAAGCCATCGTCTTGCGCCATGGCTGCCGGAGCCGCCGTAAGGCCAGCGCTGGCGGCGCTTGCGAGCAGAAGCGACTTTGTGAAAGTCGTTATGGGGGTGGAACGCGTTGTCATCTTCTTGTTTCTCCCTGAGTGACAAATCGGCCGCTTTCTTCGGTCAAAAGAGCGCCTGGCCTTGCCTGAGACAATAAGACAAATATTTGTCCGGACAAGTTTGACTTGGCACTCGCGCCGCATAAAATGAGAAGACCGTTGCGCAAAGGCCATAGTTTCTTGGCTGACGCCCCCAAAACATGAGGAAATCCCCCGCCTATGACCTTTGACCCCTATGCGTATGTCCTGTTTTTCCACATTCTTTTGTTTGTTGTTTGGCTGGGTGTGGACTTGGGCGTTTTCACGCTCGGTCAGTATTTTCGCAAGCGCGAGCTGCCCATGGAGACGCGTCTGACGGTTCTGCGGATTTTGGTGATTTGCGATATGCTGCCGCGTACAGCCTGGGCCCTGATGGTGCCGACGTCGCTGACGCTTCTTTATATGGGGAATTGGTGCGTCATGAGCGATGGGAGCGGCATTCCCGCCGCTTTGGTCGTGGCGGCGTGGGTGGTTGGTGCCTTTTGGCTGTGGCTTGTCTGGACATCTTTCATCCATGACCAAACGCCAAAGGCTGCAAAGTTGCGGGTCTATGAGTTTTATCTCAAAATCGCACTGACAGCGTTTTACCTGTGGCTTGGCGTTCAATCTTTGGCCATCAACGTGCCGCTTGAACCCAATTGGCTGGCAAGTAAAGCACTGGGCTTCGGCGTCATTTTCGCCTTTGCCATCATGATTGATGTGGCCTTTAAACCGCTGGGGCCAGCGCTTGGAGAACTCATTGAACAAGGCTCAACCACTGAGCGCGAAGACCGGGTCTTAGCCATTATGAACAACACCCGCGTTTGGGTGGTATCCGTTTACGTCCTTTTGTTCTTGGTCGGCTTTTTAGGAACCACCAAGCCTTTTTAAGGGCTGCTGGCCTAAGCTTTGGCTTCTGCTTCCACTGTCCGCATGAGGCGCTGCATAAATTCTGATTGCCAAGCAGCAAGGCCTTGCTGCTCGCTTTGCGTGAGCTCATGGGCTTCAAGAGCTTTGGGGTCCACATGCCCCAGGCTTGCCAAATAGCTTTCCAGCGCTGATTGACGTGACCGCGTCACCCACAGCTCGGCTGACAGTTCCAGAACCATGGAGAGCAAATGATCACTCGCCGGGTCGTCAAAAAATTTGGGCCGTTTGCCGCGAATGTGCCGCGGCAGCTGCGTGCTGGCATCATCGCTCATATCAGCTTGCCTTCTGCGCGCCGTAGCAGAACCATTTGACGCCATCGGCCAGACGTCCCGTGTTG
Organism: Pseudomonadota bacterium; assembly: GCA_039030675.1. GTDB lineage: Bacteria > Pseudomonadota > Alphaproteobacteria > Sphingomonadales > CAKZYD01 > CAKZYD01. The sequence goes on from JBCCDR010000068.1 coordinate 9,335, forward strand.
CCGTCGCTTGATTGGTCGGACGCCATGCTCTCGATGACGGCATCGCGGCCATACCAGCCGATGCTCGGCACAACCGTTTGGAAGAAGCTGTCGGCCACGAACCCAGCCTCTTCACAAAGTGTGGCAGGGTCGCAGTCGCGGTAGCCTTTATAGAAGGGCTCATAATTGTAGTAACTGTCCCAATCGAGATAGAAGCCGTCATAGGCGTCCGTCTGATTATTGGGCGGCAGCTCATAGTGCAGCATGATGCCGCCTGGTTTGAGCAAACGATGCGCTTCAGCAAAAACAGCGCGGATATCCTTGCGCGGCAATTCATGCAAAAACATCGATGTGAAGATCAGGTCAAAGCTGTTGTCAGCAAAGGAGGTTTGGGTCGCGTTTGCTTGCTCATAATGCACGCTCACGCCCTGGGCCTGGCTGCGGGCATGCGCGTAGCGCAAACACGGCGCTGACACGTCAATCCCAATCACCTCTGCATCCGGGTAGAGTTTCGCCCATGGCTGCGTGTTGTGGCCGATGGTGCAGCCCATTTCCAAAATGCGTTCCGGCGCAAAGCCAGGAAACTTATGGCCAGCCCAGAGCGCAATGCTTTCACCAATATCGTCGAGGTTTTGCCCCATGAGGCCGAAGGAAAAGACGCTCAGGCCGTTGTCGTAGAGCGCTCCGGCACTGAGATCATTCTCACCATGTTCTTGGTGGTAGGAG
>JBCCDR010000069.1:0-10029 GCA_039030675.1 Pseudomonadota bacterium
ATCGCCAGCGAGTTGACGATGTTGTTGGCCGCGATCGTTCGGCTGGCGGCATCATGCTCACAGCGCGTGGTGAGGAACGCGTAAAGTGGTACGACAAAGAAGCCGCCCGCGACAGAGGGGGCAGGGATGGCAAGGCCAAAATGCTGGCGGCGCTCTCCTTGTGTGACCTTTTATCGCGGAGCCAAGCCCCGGTGGCAGACCCTGATCTCTTACACACACCGCTTTTTGCGCTGCATGACGCCCATGGCGGGAAAATGGTGGATTTCGCTGGCTATGCCATGCCTGTCCAATACAGCGCTGGCATTATGGCGGAGCATTTGCACACCCGCGCCGCCGCTGGCCTCTTTGATGTCTCCCATATGGGCCAAGCGCTGCTTGACGGCGCTGATGCGGATGCGGTGCTAGAAAGTGTCACCTGCGCTGACCTTGCCACGCTGAAACCCGGGCGCATCCGCTACAGCCTGCTGCTCAATGACACGGGCGGCATCATCGATGATTTGATGATCACACGCCTTGAGACAGGCGCCTTGCACCTGGTGCTTAATGCAAGCCGCAAGAGCGTCGACCATGCCGTCCTTCAAGGCGCCTGCGCTGGCAAAGACGCAGCGCTGACTATTCTAGAGGACAAAGCGCTCATCGCTATCCAAGGCCCAAGGGCAGGTTCTGTCGTACAAACGATCCTGCCTGGCAGCGATGCGCTTGCGTTCATGGACGCGGCGCCCGGCCGTTTTGAAGGCACTGATATCCTTATGTCGCGCTGTGGCTACACGGGCGAAGATGGGTTTGAGCTGTCCGTTGATGCCGCCTCTGCCCCAGCGCTCGCAGAGGCGCTGTTAGCGCATGAGGAGACGCAGCTGGCGGGCCTGGGCGCGCGCGATAGTCTGCGCCTGGAATGCGGCCTGTGCCTCTATGGACACGACATTGACGAAACAACGACGCCCATCGAAGCAGGGCTGACCTTTGCCATCGGCAAGCGCCGCAAGATGGCGCGGGACTTTCCTGGCGGAGCGCGCGTGATGGGCCAGCTCGACAATGGCTGTGACCGCGTGCGCGTTGGCCTGATGGTCGATGGGCGCCGGCCCGTGCGCGAGGGCGCCATGCTGCTCAGCCCAGAGGATAAAGAGATCGGCGTGGTCACCTCCGGCGGCCATTCGCCCACGCTCGGCCAGCCCATCGCCATGGGCTATGTGCCGCAAGAATTCAGCCAGGACGGCATTGCCTTGAAGGCGGATGTGCGCGGCAAAGCCGTGCCCGTGCAAGTCTCGCCGCTGCCTTTCGTGCCGCAGCGCTATCGCCGCCGCAGTGCCATGCAGGCCGCATCATAAAAGCAAATCAGGGAAAGGAAGCACATGCGCAAATTCAGCCAAAGTCATGAATGGGTCGAGGTCTCCGACGATGTGGGGACGGTCGGCATTACCGACTATGCGCAAAAAGCGCTTGGTGACGTTGTCTTTGTCGAGCTGCCTGAGGTGGGCAAAGCCCTCAGCCAAGGCGATGAGGCCGCTGTGGTCGAATCCGTCAAGGCCGCCAGCGAAGTCTACGCGCCCGTCTCAGGCACGGTAGTCGAAGCCAACGCTGCCTTGGAAGACACGCCTGATACGGTCAACAACGCGGCTGAAGGCGATGGATGGTTTTTCAAGCTCAAACTCGCAGACACGGCGCAGCTGGACGCCATGATGGATGAAGCGGCCTACCAGGCCTATGTCGCCGAGCTGGACGACTAAGTGATGGCTGAGGCCCAGAAGAAGACCCAGAGAAAGACATGGAGCGCGGCGGACTATGCCGAAAACGCGCGCTTTGTGCCGACGCTGGCTGGGCCCGTCCTGCTCGATATGCTGGCGGCGAAGCCAGGCGAGCGGATTTTAGACTTAGGCTGCGGCGATGGCGCGCTGACGGTACAAATTGCTGAAACCGGCGCTGATGTCCTCGGCGTGGACGGCGATGGCAATATGGTCGCCGCCGCGGTTGCCATGGGCGTGACCGCGCAGTGCGTCGACGGCCAAGCCTTGTCCTTTGAGAATGAATTTGACGCTGTCTTCACCAACGCCGCGCTGCATTGGATGCTGGATGCGCCCGCTGTGGCTGCGGGTGTCTTCAAAGCGCTGAAGCCCGGCGGGCGCTATGTGGGCGAATTTGGCGGCTTTGGGAATATCGCGGCGGTGCAAGCGGCTGCGCGGGCAGTGATGCAAGCGCGCGGCTTTGCTCTTCCGGGTGCGCTGCCGCATTATTATCCCACCGATGAAGACTATACAGCCCTGCTGGAACAGGCGGGGTTTGCCACCGTTAATGCGAGCCTCATCCCCCGACCGACGCCGCTGCCCACCGGGCTGATTGGCTGGCTTGAGACCTTTGGCGATTCGCTGCTCCCAGGCGTGCCCGACGACCAACATGCCAGCATGTTTGAGGAGATGTGCACGCTGCTCAAACCCTGCCTGTGCACGCCCGGCGGCACCTGGTTCGCCGACTATATTCGCCTTCGATTCACCGCAGAAAAACCTGGCCCTTAAGGAGATACGCCTGCCATGCGTTATTTGCCTCTGACTGACCATGACCGCCGAGATATGCTATCTGTGCTTGGCGCGCAAAATATTGATGATTTGTTTTGCGATGTCCCGCGCGAAGCGTTGCTGGATGCGCCTGTGGATTTACCGCCCCATGCCAGCGAGATGGCCGTATCGCGCAGCATGCGCGCCCTTGCAGGGCAAAACCTGGCGGCAGGAGATGCGCCCTTTTTCTGCGGTGCTGGCGCCTACCGGCATCATATCCCCGCCAGTGTGGACCATATCATTCAGCGCGGTGAGTTCTTAACGGCCTACACGCCCTATCAGCCGGAAATCGCGCAAGGCACGCTGCAATATCTCTTTGAGTTTCAAACGCAGGTGGCGCGCCTCACCGGCATGGATGTGGCCAATGCTTCGCTCTATGACGGGTCGACGGCCTGCCTGGAAGCCATCCTGATGGCCGGGCGTGTCACGAAGCGCTCAAAGGCCATTTTGTCTGGCGGCCTCCACCCCCATTACCGCGATGTGGTGCGCTCCATGACGCGTTTTACGGGCGAAGAGATCGTCTGCGCGGACCCAGACCCTGCGGTTGGCGCGCCGGGCAGCGATACCGCTGATCTGATGGACCGTTTGGACGGCGACACGTCCTGCGTTGTCGTTCAGTATCCTAACATCTTCGGCCATATTGAAGACTTCACCCAGCTGGCCAGTGCGGCGCAGAGCCAAGGCGCCTTGCTGATCGTCGTGATGACTGAACCTGTCGCCCTGGGGGCCATCAAAGCGCCAGGGGCCATGGGCGCGGACATTGTTGTGGGCGAAGGCCAAGGCCTCAGTGTGGGGCTGCAGTTCGGCGGGCCTTATCTGGGGCTCTTCGCCTCAAAACAGAAATATCTGCGGCAAATGCCTGGCCGGCTGTGCGGGGAGACGGTGGATGCGAAAGGCGAGCGAGGTTATGTGCTTACGCTCTCCACGCGCGAACAACATATCCGGCGGGAAAAAGCCACCTCGAACATCTGCACCAATTCTGGTTTGTGCGCGCTGGCCTTTACCGCGCACATGGCGCTGTTAGGGGGCGCTGGTCTCGCCAAGCTTGCCAAGCTCAACCACGCCCGCGCTGTTCAGCTAGCCCAGCGGCTTGAAGCCGTGCCGGGTGTCGAGCTGCTCAGCGGGCCTTTCTTTAATGAGTTTACGCTTCGATTGCCTTGCAAGGCAGGGCCAGTGGTCGAAGCCTTGGCACGCCAGGGCATCCTTGCCGGCGTGCCGGGTGAGCGGCTCTATGCAGACCGCACAGCGCTGCATGACCTGCTCATCCTCGCCGTCACGGAGACCACGACAGATGAAGATTTCGCCGCCCTTGAGGCAGCCTTGAAAGGAGCCATCCAATGAGCGCGATGAACACGCAGGGCCGTCCCACACGGCTGGATTTTGACCAGGAGACACCGGACGCGATCACCACATCCACAGGCCACCGCGGGCTCGATCTTATCGAGCCCCTCATCTTCGAACGCGGCGCGCCCGAGCGCTGCGGCGTTGATGTGCCAGATGTCCCCGAGGTGGACAGCCGGCTGGATGGCCTTGAGCGTCATGACTTGGCGCTGGAAGGGCTGTCTGAACCAGAGACGGTGCGTCATTTCACGCGGTTAAGCCGTAAGAACTACGCGATCGATATGGGGCTGTTCCCGCTTGGCTCATGCACGATGAAGCACACTCCGCGCCTGAATGAACAGGTCGCGCGCTTGCCGGGCTTTGCGGACATTCATCCCTTGCAGCCGGTCTCGACAGTGCCTGGCGCCATTGAGCTGATGGAAGAGCTGGCCCATTGGCTCAAAACGCTTACCGGCATGCCAGCCGTGACCTTATCCCCCAAAGCCGGCGCTCATGGCGAGCTGTGCGGTATGATGGCCATCCGCGCGGCGCTGGAAGCGCGCGGCAACGCCCGCACCACCGTTTTAGTGCCGGAAAGCGCGCATGGCACCAACCCTGCCACCGCGGCCTTCCTTGGCTATAAGGTCGCGTCCATCCCCGCCACGGAGGATGGCCGGGTCGACGTTGAGGCCCTGAAAGCCAAGCTGGATGAAGACGTCGCGGCAGTGATGATCACAAACCCTAACACCTGCGGTTTGTTTGAGCGCGACATCATCGAGATTGCCGACGCCGTCCACGCCATTGGCGGTTTCTTCTATTGCGACGGCGCCAATTTCAACGCCATTGTCGGTAAGGTCCGCCCTGGCGATTTGGGCGTGGATGCCATGCACATCAACCTCCATAAAACCTTCTCAACGCCCCATGGCGGCGGCGGCCCAGGCTCAGGCCCTGTGGTGTTCTCTGAAGCGCTCGCGCCCTATGTGCCGCGGCCCTTCGTGCGTGATGGGGCGCTTGTTGAAGCCGAAGGCGCGGAGGGGACAGAAGACTCCTTCGGCCGCATGTGCGCCTTCCACGGCCAGATGGGCATGTTCACCCGCGCGCTGGCGTATATGAAAAGCCACGGCAGTGACGGCCTGCGCCAAGTGGCGGAAGATGCTGTGCTGAATGCCAACTACATTCTCCACCAACTCAAAGATGACCTCAGCGCGCCCTATGGCGGGCCGTGCATGCACGAAGCGCTGTTCGACGAGCGCTTCTTAAAAGGCACCGGCGTGAGCACGCTTGATTTCGCCAAAGCGATGATTGATGAGGGCTTCCACCCCATGACCATGTACTTCCCCCTGGTCGTGGCCGGCGCCATGCTGGTCGAGCCCACAGAGACAGAATCGCGCCAATCCCTGGATGAGTTCATTGAAGCCCTGCGCTCTCTCGCCAGAGCCGCCAAGTCAGGTGATGTCGCCCGCTTTAAAGGTGCGCCCTATCTTGCCCCCATGCAGCGCCTGGATGAAACGCAAGCAGCGCGCAAGCCAGTGCTGAGCTACCAAGAGCCCGTGCCGGAAGCACAGGCGGCGGAATAAAGCGGACTTTTTGCTTTAAAGGGCGCCCGTCACCTTCGGCGGACGCTTGTTACCGCCAGCCCGCGTCTTTAAGAGCCTCGGCGTGGCGCGCAGCAACACTGGTTGGCACACGCGGCGGGATGGAGACCAGCCCATATGAGACGCCGCGCAGCACCGCGCTGGCCGGGTCTTTGGCGCCCAGCTTTCTAAAAAGTCCGTAGCAATAGGTCCGCACGCTGCCTTCGCTCAGCCCCGTGATGGGGGCAATGTTCTCCTGCGCTTCCCCCTGCGCCAGAAGGCGGAGGATTTCATACTCCCGGTCGGTTAAAGCGGGCTGCGTCAGCTCTTCTTCCAGCAAAGCGCAATACCGCAGGAAACTCACCTGGATAATGGCTTGCAGGGCGCCCAGGTCAGGCTGTTCCAACATTTTTGAGGGATCGCGTCCGCCAACTAGAACAAAGGCAGTGCGCATATTCGGGCCAACGCACAGCGCGCCAACACAGTCGCGCATGCCCCACTGAGACAGCTGTGCAAGATAGGCGCGTTCATCGCTCGACAGCGGGTGCTCCGGCAGCCCATGGCCCATCCAAAATATGGGATGCCCCGCCTGGGCGATGCGCGGCAGCGGATCATGCTGGTGCCAATGGCTGCGATAGGCTTGTTCCCACTCATTTGAGAAACCAACACTGGTCAGCTGCGGCGCTTGCCCGTTCTCGCCGTTCAGTGGCCCCAGATACGCCACGGCGCTAAAGCCAAAATCCGCCAGAGCAGCGCAAATGTCGCCGCGTTGGCTCATAATATCCTCAGAGCGTTGCAAATGCTCCAAGTGAGACGAGAGGACCCCTCTCGCCGGCGCTCCCATGGCGCCTCGTGTTTGAATACCTGGACGTGCTCTCTCCGCAATCATCGCCTGTGTTCCTCCACTCCCCTGTTCGACGCGCATGAGTATACACGTCGTGATGGAACAAGCATGTCACGTAGGCACGGGACACCCTACGAATGGACTATTTGGAAGGGGCCGCGACGAAGCTAAGCAGAGCCATAGGCTCCACGTTGAAACAGCCTGAAAGGCTAAGAGACAGCTATTGCCAGTGTATCAACGTGTCTTCGGCCGCACGAGGCCTTCTTGTACTGTTGATGCCACTAGCCGGCCAGAAGCGTCCCACACTGTTGCCCTATTAAAGCCGCGGGCGTGGCCGGCGGTGGGGCTGTCCATGTGGAGCAAAATCCAATCGTCGACGCGGAATTCGTCGTGGAACCAGATGCCGTGGTCCAGCGAGGCGATTTGGAGGTTGGGATCGAGGAAGCTGAGCGCGTGGGGCTGCATGGAGGTGCCGAGCAGCTGCATGTCCGACATATAGGCGAACAGCTTTTGGTGCGTAGCGTTGTCATCGCTTTCCACCTTGCCTTTGGTCTTCATCCACACCCAGTTTTCCGCCGGCAATGTCTCCGGCGCCATGGGGTTCTTCATATAGACGGGGCGCACGTCAATGGCACTTGGGCGGCTGGAGCGGCTGGGAATTTTGTCTGGGTGCTGGGCGCGCATGGCTTCCCAATAATCCTCAAAATTGGTGAGCTCGTCTGGGCCTTTGCCTACATCAGGCGCTGGCATCTCATGATGGGGGCCATCTTGCCAGCGGTGAAAGGAGAGGGACGTGTGGAAAATGGCTTCGCCATTTTGGTAGGCCACGACGCGCCGCGTGGTGAAGCTGCCGCCATCGCGAATGGGGTCGACATGGTAGATGATGGGTTGGACGGGCTTGCCTGGCCGCAGGAAGTAGGCGTGCATGGAATGCAGATGCCGTTCCTCAGGCACGGTGCGCAGCGCTGCGGCCACGCTTTGGCCAATCACATGCCCGCCGAATACCCGTACAGAGCCCGCATCTTCTGACTGGCCGCGAAAGAACAGCGCATCGAGTTGCTCGACATCGAGCAGGCCTAGCAGTGTGTTCAGGCCATCGCTTCTATCAGGATCTTGCGGCGAAGATGTCGCCATGGGGATGCGCCCCTAGTGAAGCTTGCGGTCAAGTTCGCCGATGGCTTTATCGATGCTATCGGCTTGCGCGCCCGCTGTGAGATGTTGGGCAATCACTTTTTGCGCTGCTGCCGTGGCGACTTCTACCGCCGTGCGGCGCACGTCTTTGACGGCCGCGGCTTCAGCCGCCTTGATGCGGTCTTCTGCCAGGCGGGTGCGGCGTTCTACCAGCGTGGTGATCTCGCCTTTGACTTCCGCGCCAATGGCTTTGGCTTCTTCAGTCGCATGCGCGATGATCTCGCCAGCCTCTTTAGAGGCTTCACGCTGGCGGCGTTGATGCTGGGCGAGGAGGGACTGTGCCTCTTCTTTCAGCTTGCGCGCTTCATCCAGCTCGCCTTGGATTTTCGCAGCACGCTCATCCAGGGATTTGGCCATGTTTTTGTGCACCCCGAGATAGACCAGAAGGCCAATGAAGGCGAGGACAGCGGCGCCGACGAGGAAGGATGTGTCAGCATAAAAGGGCGTGTGACCAGCGGCATCGCTGGCTGCGTGGGCGACTGAAATAAGGCTCATGCGCCCCTCCCGCTGATTTCTGCTTTGACAGCGGCTGCAATCGCGGCCTTGTCTACATCGCTGCTGAGGAGCTTGCCGAGAATGTCTTGGCACGCGTCCGTTGCGACGGATTCAAGCTCTGAGAGCGCTGCCGCCTTTTCCTCGGCAATGCGCGCTTCAGCTTTGTCGGCTTTCGCGCCCAAATCCTCTTCAAGCGCTTTCATTTGCGCATCAATTTGCGCCTGTGCGTCCGCCCGTGCCGCAGCGATTGTCTGCATGGCTTCTGACCGGGCGTCACTTAGAGAGCCTTCAAACGTATCTTGCACGCTGGTGGCTTCAGCGCTGAGCTGCTGGGCCTGGTCTAAATCGTCAGCGATGCGCTCCTCGCGGTCTTCGAGCACGTCGCCGATTTTAGGCAGGACGATCCGCGACATCAGGAAGTAGAACACTCCAAAGGTGATCACCAGCCAGATGATTTGCGGGACAAAAACAGTCGGGTCAAATTGCGGTAAGCCGCCCTCTTTGGCTGCTGCTTCGCCGCCACCGGCGATATCAGCAACCGGCGCCGCAGCGCGGAGCATAAGAAAGGTTAAGTCTTGGCTCAGCATGGCCCTAACGTCCTACTTCAGACACATCAAACGCCGGGCAGAGGCCTGCCCGGCACTGCGAGTTCCAGGTCGGTTATTAACCGAACAGCGCCAGAAGCGCGACCAGGAAGGAGAAGATGCCCAGAGCTTCGGTCACGGCAAAGCCGAAGATGACCCGCGCGAAGAGCTGGTCAGCCGCTGACGGATTGCGCAGCGCGCCCGACAGGAAGTTGCCGAAGATGATGCCCACGCCGATACCGGCGCCGCCCATGCCGATTGTTGCAAGTCCGGCAGCAATGTATTTTGCAGCTTCTGCATCCATGGAGAATTCCTTTCAGATTAGATGTCTTAAATGTGTGTGGATGATCAGTGTTCGAGGTTCACAGCGTCGTTGAGATAGACACATGTGAGCAAAGCGAAAACGTAGGCCTGCACAGCGGCCACCAGCATTTCCAGCGCGGTGACAGCCACATTGGCCACAAAGGGAAGCCAGCTGATAAAGGCCACCAAGCCGCCGGCTGCGGCCATGGAGACGATGAAACCGGCAAACACCTTCATGAGAATGTGTCCGGCTGTCATGTTTGCGAACAAACGCACGCCAAGGGTAATGGGTCGTGAGAAGAAGGAGATGACCTCAATCGCCACGATGAGTGGCATCAAGAAAACCGGCGTGCCTGGTGGTAGGAACAGGCTAAAGAAGTGCAGGCCATGTTTTGCAAGCCCCACAACAATCACTAGCAGAAACACAAAGATGGCAAAGGCCATGGTGACAGCCAGGTGGCTGGTGACGGTAAAGCCGTAAGGCACCATGCCGGCCAGGTTGGCAATCAAAATGAACATGAATAGTGAGAAAATGAACGGGAAGAAGGGCCGTCCGCCCGCGCCGATATTGTCTTTGACCATGCCGGCGACGAATTCATAGAGCATCTCAGCCACGGATTGGCTGCGCCCGGGCACCATCTCCGCGCGGCGCATGGCCCAGAGCAGACCGATTGTTGTGACTGCCACGATGCCAATCATCCACACCGCTGAATTGGTGATGGAGGCATCGAGGCCGCCAATGCTCAGCTCGTATTTGTTTTGGAGCTTAAACTGGTCGAGTGGGTTTGCCGCCACTGCTTTTCCGTCCTTTTTTGGCCACACTCACAAGATGCATGCGGCGCTTTATCCCTCATCGTCCTCGCCAGCCGCGGCTTTCGCCTGCGCCCGGCTTATCTCGTCTGTGGCGCGCAGCATATTGCGGATGCCCGCTGCCGCCCCAAGCAACACCATGAGTATGAGGAACCACGGCGATGTTCCAAGCGCCCAATCAAAGGCATAGCCTAAAACGCCGCCGATCAGTGTCGCCACCACCAGCTCAGCGCTGAGCCGCATGCCAATGCCCATGGCGGTGCCATCTGCGCTGCGGGCCGTCGCGGTTTTTTCGCGTTGGCGGTCTTGCGCTTGGCGGAGCCTCTCATCAAAGCGAGCGCTTGATGTGTCGCTCTGAGATG
>JBCCDR010000070.1:0-9982 GCA_039030675.1 Pseudomonadota bacterium
ATGACGGTGCCTCTTCGCTTTCCTCAGTCACTGGTCCGCCCAGCGCGAGATATAAATTGACGAGGTTTTGCACCCTCGCACTGCGAATATCAATAAGCTGGTTGCGGCTATCAAGCTCGCGGCGCTGGGCATCAAGAAGGTTTAGGATGGCTGTTAGACCGCGGCTATATTGCTGCTGGGCAAGGCGCGCGGCGGCAGCCGCTTCATCCACTGCGGCAGCCGAGAACGCTTCGCGGTCTTCTAAGAAACGGTCATTGGCGAGTGCCGTCTCAACTTCGCGAAACGCTGTTAGGACGACTTGCGCGTAATTCGCCAAAGCTTCATCAGCGCGCGCTTGGTTGAGTTTAACCTGATTTCGGAGCCTTCCGCCTTGAAAAACAGGCTGTGTGAGAGAAGTCGTAATGCGCCAGACGAGACTGTCGAAATCCAGAAAGTCAGAGAATATTTCCGTCTGGTTGCCGCTTGTTCCATTGAGATTGATGGTTGGCAACAGCTGCCTTTTCGCTGCTGCAACACGGTAGTCGGCAGCATTTAAGCGAATGAAGCTCGCTGCCACATCTGGCCTGCGAGAGAGCAAATCAGAGGGCATGCCGACGCCGTCTAATGCGGCTAGGTTTGGCAAAGCGCCGCCAACGGCAATATCGCCGGCTGGGTACTGTGCAAGCAAGGTTTCTAAAGAGCGGCGCGCATTATCCAGGCCGCTGGCGCGCTGGACTTCAAGCGCGCGGGCACTTTCTAGCGAGTTTGCCGCCAGCCTCACGTCGAGCGCGTTGGTGATGCCCCGCCGATACCGAGATTCCACGATTTTTAAAGAGCGATCAAAACTCTCCACGCTTTCACGCGCCAGATTTAACAGCTCTGCTGCCGAGACCACGTCATAATAGCTCCGCGCCACATTGGCGCCGAGCGACAGCCGGGCGGCGACGAGGTCGGCTTCGCTGGCCAGATAATCAGCGTCTGCGGCAGCAACGTTTGCCGCGACACGGCCCCAGACGTCCAGCTCCCAATTGACCTCACCTGACAAGGCAAACTGGTTTTGCCGGACGACGCCGACAATGCCGTTTGGCGCGGTAAAGCGGCTTTGTAAGCGGGTGGGGTTAAAGGTTGCGTTGAGGCTGGGCAGTCGGTCAGCAAAGGCGACTTTTGCCGAAGACCTTGCTTGCTGGAAGCGCGCCATGGCGAGACGCAGGTCTGGATTGCGTACCTGCGCTAAGCGCACCAACTCTTCTAAACGATCGTCTTCAAATGTTTGAAGCCATCCATCGATCAAAGGCTGCGCGCTTGCCTGGGCATTCGCGCTCCAGGCTTCAGGCGGGGGAACGTCAGCGTCAAGTGCGCGGTCGGGAAGGGCAGGCGTGCAGGCGCTCACGCCAAAAAGAGCCGCTGCCAGCAAGCCAAACTGGGTATGAACGCGCCATCTCATCTCTTGATCTCGGTCGTCTTTCCCTGCACGATTTGCGCCGTTGCTAATCTCTTTGGCATATACTGAAATGATATACGTTGCAAATGAGGCGCTTGGATGAAATGGACATTTTTTGTCATAAAGTCATGGTTCTTGGGAGCCTTGTTCATCATGAGTACGTCTGCCATGGCAGAAAGCCTTCTTACATTTGAACGTATTTTAGCCGAGCCATCCCTGTATGGCCCTACGGCCGGCCGCTTAACATTTAGTCCGGACGGCGAGCAAATCCTCTACCTGCGACCGAGTCGTCAAGATGTTTCCATCACCGATTTATGGGCAGCAGACGTTAAAACCGGCAAGAGCACAGAGGTTTTGGCCTATAAAACAGTCGCCGAAGAAGGCGCAGCTCTCTCAGAAGCGGAGAAGGCGCGGCGCGAGCGTCAACGCATACGAACCTCCGGTATCGTCGAATACAGCTGGCCAAAAGACCGCAGCGATCGCCTCCTTGTTCCAGTTGATGGGCGCTTGCTGGTCGTTGATCTATCTGGCCGCAAACCCCGCGTTGAGACGCTGACGACCTCAGAGACCTTTGAAACAGATGCGCGCTTCGCCCCGGATGGGTCCATGGTGAGCTTTATTCGCGGCCGCAGCCTTTTTGTCCAAGCCGTTGAGTCGCAGACGGCCATTCCCATCAGCCCCGCGGCGACGGACACGGTGAGCTACGGCGTGGCGGAGTTTGTTGCGCAGGAAGAAATGGACCGCGATACAGGCTATTGGTGGAGCCCCGATGGCAAATACATCGCCTACGCCATGGTCGATGAAGCGCAGGTGGATATCATCGAGCGGGTTGATATCAATGCCAATAGCACTGCCATCATCAAGCAACGCTACCCGCGCGCAGGCACAACCAATGCACATGTGCGCTTATTTGTGGCGCCCGTTGACGATCCAAGCGCTTATCAAGAGGTTGACCTGGGCGCGGACACTGACATCTACCTTGCGCGGGTGGATTGGCTGTCGGGCAGTAATGGCCTGTTGGTGCAGCGCCAAACCCGTGATCAACAGCGCCTTGCCGTCTTGTTGGCTAACATCGAGTCTGGAAAGACCGAAGTCCTCTGGCAGGAAACCGCTGACACCTGGATCAACCTGCACCATGATCTGTACGTCTTGAGCGATGACAAAGGGTTTATCTGGGGCTCTGAACGCAGTGGCTATAATCACCTCTATCTCATCTCGCGCAGTGGTGAGGTAATCAGGCCCATTACGGCCGGGGACTGGCAAGTCGATGCGCTGGAAGCGGTGGATGAGACCAATGGCGTCTTGTTTTTCTCCGGCCGCCAAGATGGGGCGTTAGAAAAGCACCTTTATCAAGTATCTTACATGACGGACAGTGCGCCCAAGCGCGTGACTCAGGCCGGGTTTTGGAATGAGGCCGACGTCGCGCCGAACTATCAGTCCGCTCTCGTGAACCGTTCTAGCCCAGGCCAGCCGCCGCAGGTCGGTCTGTTTGATATGGAGGGGGCGTTGGTCCGCTGGATTGAGGAAAATCCGCTTGATGATGACCATCCCTACGCGCCCTATGTGAACGCGCACATTCAACCTGAATTTGGCACCATCACGCGGCCGGATGGCACCGCGCTTGACTACATGCTCTATCTGCCGCCCGGGGAGGGCGTTGTGCCGGGTCTTTTGGAGGTTTATGGCGGGCCTGGCGCGCAGCTTGTGCGCCGCAGCTTCGGCGCGCTTGATGTGCAAGTCTATGCGCAAAGCTTTGCCGTCATGCGCCTTGATAATCGCGGCGCCGCTGGTCGGGGACATCGCTTTGAGGCGCCCATTTACAAGAACATGGCCGGCCCAGAAGTAGAAGACCAAAAGCTTGCGCTCGATTTCTTAGCGAAGCATCCCCGCGTCCAAGCCGAGCGCATCGGTGTGATGGGCTGGTCCTATGGCGGGTACATGACGCTGAAGCTGTTGATGCAAGCAGGCGATAAAATTGCCGCTGGCGTGTCAGGCGCGCCGGTCACCAAATGGGAACTCTATGACACACATTATACCGAGCGGTATTTGGGCATGCCGGCAGAGGGGGAGGGCGCGGTCTATGCTCGCTCCAACGTGTTTGGAGATATTGACGGCCTCAACACGCCGCTGCTTCTGATCCATGGCATGGCTGACGATAATGTTCTGCTTGAGCACAGCACGGCGCTAATGGAAGCGCTGCAGTCAAAGCGCATCCAGTTTGACTCCATGCTCTACCCTGGCCAAAAGCATGGCTTTAGAGGGCAGAGCATTCGTGAGCATCTGGAGGAAACGACCCTGCGGTTTTTTAAGCGACATTTGCTCAGCGCGCCTTAACGTTTTGCGCGCATCATTTGACTTGTTGCAACGTCCCTTTAAAACGCTGGCCGCATAGCCCCTCTGTGTCACATAAAGACCTCGCTCATGACTGACCTCACCCCTGATTTAGCGCTTGCGCAATCCCTCATTCCCGCTGTTCTGGCAGCAGGGCAGGCCACCATGGCCGTGCGAGCGCGCGGCGCTGCGGTGATGGAGAAGGATGATAAATCCCCCGTTACAGAAGCAGACCAGCGCGCAGAAGCCATGCTGATCGCTGCTATTCTAGCGCAGGTGCCGGACTGGTCTATCGTGGCAGAAGAGGCCGCTGCCGCTGGCGATGTGCCTGAAACACTGACGGATTATTTCTGGCTCATCGATCCGCTGGATGGCACCAAAGAATTTATCAAAGGCGGCACGGATTTCACCGTCAATGTGGGGCTGATCCATAACGACTGCCCGGTCCTTGGCCTCGTTTATGCGCCTGCAAGCGGCCGTTTGTTCTATGGCGCTGTCGGTCATGGTGCTTATGAGATCGCAGTGGACGGACTAGCACTTTCCCAGCCAAGGCCGCTAAGCGTTGCCAATGCTGACGCGTCTGGCCTGAATGTCGTCGCCAGCAAATCGCACCGCGACGAGCAGACCAACGACTATTTGTCCACCAAGAACGTCGGCAAGTTGGTATCTGCTGGCAGTTCTTTAAAGTTCTGCTTAATTGCGACAGGCGAGGCGGACTTGTACCCGCGTTTTGGCCCAACCTGCGAGTGGGACACCGCGGCAGGGCATGCGGTTGTGCTAGCATCGGGAGGCCGCGTCACTAAAACAGATGGGACCCCCTTCACCTACGCAAAACACGATGAGAAATTCCTCAATCCCGGCTTCGTCGTCTTTGGGGATCCAAGCCTTCCGCTATAAACAGTCAGCGGTTGCAAGATGCACGCTAAGCATGTGTTTCCATCAAAACTTTTTGATTTCTGGTCAAAAGCTGGAACTTCTCTAAGCCCCTTAACGCTTTGTTAACCCTAAACCGACACATCTTCTCTCCAGAACACTGTGGCGGAATAAAAATGGGGTAGCCGGGGCGTGGTTAGACGTGTGTTGCTTGTTGATGATTGTCCAGAAATAACAAATCTATTGACCATCGTTGTGGAGCGATATTTTTCGCAAGACGTATCCCTCACAACAGCTTTCTCTCTTAAACAAGCGCTCGATCATCTCGAGCATCATATGCCGGATATCGTGTTGCTTGATTACAGATTGCGACCGTACCACGATTGCAGTCACAGCCTGCCAGCCATTCGCGCGGCTGGATTTGATGGTCCCATCCATGTTTGGTCCACCCTCGACAAAGCGATCACTAGCGTGGTCCATAGCGCGCCAGACGTCGCGTCTCTCATTTGTAAATTAGACTTCCCAGGCCTGCGCCTTAAAGACCTGCTGCAACATCAAATTCTTGGCTTCAGCGGGCAAGCCAGCGAGCCTTCCTTTCACCAGCCAGCGCTCGCGTCGGTTGCTGCTGCTCAGTGATTAAGCCGTTTTTCCCACTCAAAAGCGGTTTTCACGATGAGGCTCAGATCATCGTGACGCGGTGTCCAATCGAGTGTTTCCTGCAGCTTAGAGATATCTGACACCAGCTCTGCCGGATCGCCAGCACGGCGCGGTGCGGCTTCATGGGCCACCGGCAATCCTGTCACGGCTTGCACGGTATCAATGACTTGTTTCACGGATGCGCCCCGGCCATACCCCAGGTTCATGGTCAGCGCTTTGGCCTTGTCTGCCACCAGATGCTCCAGCGCTGCCACATGGGCGGAGACAAGATCGCTCACATGGATGTAATCGCGCACGCCCGTGCCGTCGACGGTATCAAAGTCCGTGCCAAACATCGCCATTTTCTCGCGCCGCCCGAGCGCGGTTTGGACGGCGACTTTGATGAGGTGGGTCGCATCCTTGGTCGACTGGCCCGTCCGTAAATCCGGGTCAGCGCCCGCCACATTAAAGTACCGCAAAGCCGCATAGCGCAGCGGATGGGCCGCAGCGACATCAGCAAGCATCATTTCCGTCATCAGTTTTGATGTCCCATAGGGATTGATCGGCGCTTTCTCGGTATCCTCGCGCACTTGCTTGACGCTGGGAGTGCCGTACACCGCTGCTGTTGAGGAGAAAATGAAGTCTGTGACGTCCATCTCCACAGCAGCCTCTAAGAGGGTGCGCGTGTTTGCGGTGTTATTGCGATAGTATTTCAGCGGGTTTTCCACGCTTTCAGGCACCACGACCGAGCCGGCAAAATGTAAAATGGATTGAATGTCTCGCTCGCGCAAAATTGTGCGGACCGCATCCCCATCGCCAATGTCGGCTTCAAAGAACGTCGCTTTGTCGTCAACGGCCCATTGAAAGCCAGTGACCAAATTATCAATAACGCTCACCTTCGCGCCCGCATCCAGCAGCGCAAGAACAGCGTGCGAGCCGATATAGCCTGCGCCGCCTGTGACTAAGATGCTGCGATTGTTTAGGGACATCGTGCGCTCTCCTGTTCACACACCCATCCAGCAGGTTGGGCTTAAGCCTTGGATTTATCGCGGAAAATGCTAAGGCTGCGTTACAGCACGCGTAAAATAAGGTGAGCCGTCCATGGTTGCAATTGATTCTCTGTTTGACGGCGGAAACATCATTCCTTTGTCGCTTGAAGACCCGAGCGATATCCGCGTTGAAATCCGCAAGGATGCCCAGTCCGACTTTTATCAATGGTTCTCTTTTCGCCTTAGCCACGACGCTGGCAGCGCCATACGTGTCTCCATCACCAACGCTGGCGGCGCTGCTTATGTAAGAGGCTGGGAAGGCTACAGCGCCGTCTATAGCGTTGACGGCCAGTTCTGGCAGCGCATGCCCACGCAGTACAAAGATGGTGTGCTTACCATGACGCTCGTCATGCCAGCGCCCTTGGTCCACATCGCCTATTTCGCGCCATACCCGCTCACGCGGCACCGCGATATGATCAGCCAAGCGATCTCAACCGGCCGCTTTGCCTATCGCGATCTTGGCAAAACCGTGGATGGCCGCGCCATGGACTATCTGCGCTTTGGCAGCGGCCCAAAACAGGTCTGGCTCTATGCGCGCCAGCATCCCGGCGAGACCATGGCGCAGTGGTGGATGGAAGGGGTGCTCGATCGCCTGGGCAACCCCGAAGACCCAATCACACGCACCCTTGCCACCCAAGCAACTCTCCATCTCGTGCCTAACATGAACCCCGATGGCAGTTTCCGCGGCCACTTGCGCACCAACGCTGTCGGCGTCAACCTCAACCGCGTGTGGGACGCGCCGACACAGGAGCGCTCTCCAGAAGTGTTTCATGTCAAAGCAGCGATGGAAGAGAGCGGCGTCGATATCGCGCTCGATGTGCACGGCGATGAAGCACTGCCCTATAATTTTATTGCCGGGTTTGAAGGCATTCCGAACCTCACGCCCGACCAAAGCGAAGGCCTGCAGCGCTATAAGTCTCTGCTGGCCCAGATATCGCCCGACTTCCAAACAAAGGTCGGCTACCCCGCAGCGCCCGCAGGCAAGGCCAACCTAAGCATGTCGACAAACTATGTCGCCCACCGCTTCGGCGCCGTCGCTATGACCTTAGAGATGCCCTTTAAAGACACCATCGACACCCCCCACGAAGACACCGGCTGGTCCCCCCATCGGTCAGCCTTGCTAGGACGAGACTGCCTGCAAGCCATCGCCCTATTCTTGGATGCCTAGCCATCAGCCCCGCAACACACTCACCAACCCAAAACCACCCAAGCACATTCATTGACGCCCGTTCCCCAAACGCGCTAAACGACACCCATGGCGATAACCGCCGCAAGCACCCGTAGCTCAGATGGAAAGAGCGCTGCCATCCGAAGGCAGAGGTCACAGGTTCGAATCCTGTCGGGTGCGCCAAATTTTCCTTTAAAAATAAATATTTGAAAGGGCTCGATGGAGTGCGAGGAATCTCGTACCGCCAGATTTCTACGCCCAAGCCATTATGAAGACACCGAAGCGCAAAAGGCCCAAGCCGTATTCCTACCGGCCGCCGAAAGACAAAGAACAGGCACTTCAGCAGATGCTGGACGAGTCTGGCTTGTCGTTCAATGCTTTTGTAACGGAAGCAATCTTTGGGCGCACAAGGCATCGGCCTGCGGAAACAAGGCTTCTTGCGCGGCTGCTCGGGCAATGTGCTGAAACTGCCGATCTTATGCGTGCGGCGCTGTTGTCGGGCGCCGACAATTCGGTTCTTCTTCTGGAAGATATCCGCAATGAACTGCGCCTCATCCGCACGGCACTGATGCGGCTGCTCGGCAGGCGCTCTTGATTGTCTTTGGCTCCAACGTGGCTCGGGTGGCGATCTCGCCATCCATTTGCTAAACGCCTATGATAATGAATATCTTCAGCTCGCGGACTTGCGCGGCAGCATTGCCTGTGATCTCCATGGCGCGTTTGCCGAATGGGAAGCTGAAGCCCTTGCCATGACCAAGGCTGAAAAATATCTCTACAGCCTCTCCATCAATCCTGACCGAGCCCAAGGCCCGCTGACGCGTGAACAATATGACGATTATATCGCGCGGGCGGAGGAAAGCTTAGGTCTCTTCGGCCAGCCACGCGCCACTGTGTTCCACATCAAAGAAGGTCTTGATGCAAATTTGCGCGAACATTGCCATGTGATTTGGTCCCGCACAGATGTGCATGACTGGAAAGCCATTCACCTTCCCTTTGACCGGCAAAAGCTGATGATGGTCACACGTGCCTTTGCCCATGATCATGGCCTCAAGCTGCCGGATGGCTATCAGACGGGCAGGGCGCAAAAAGATCAGCTCTCGCTCTATGAGAAAGCCCAGCAAGATCAGACAGGTCTCACCAAAGAAGAGCGGCAGGAACTGATCACCGAACTTTGGCATCATAGCGATGGTCCTAAGCCGTTCGTGAATGCGCTTGAAGACAATGGCTATACCCTTGCCACTGGGCGTCGGCCTTATGTGCTGGTGGATATCTATGGCCATACGAACGCGCGGCCCAAGATGATCGACGATAAGGCATTTAGGACCAAAGACATTCGCGCCTTCTTGGAGCAAGACTTCCCAACCGAATTGCTTCCGACTGTCGATGAAGCCAAGGCGTTGGCCAAAGCGCACTTCAGCGAACGCTGGCAGATGCAGCAGTCAGAAAAGTTTGCTGAGCAGCGTGAGATGCTTGCCAAGGCCCAAGAAGCGCGCCAACAAAAGCTTGCGCAAGGGATTGAAGCGAAAGCGGTGCGGCATGAAGAGCGTAGCCGGGCTCTGCTCAAGCACCAACAAGATATGATGGTCCAGCTCAAAGCTGATCAGACCCAGCAGGATTTTGAGATTGCCTTTGCGCGGACGCAAAAAGCGCCTACGGGATTGGCAGCCTTCTTAGCGAAGGTGAGCGGTGTGGCCTTTGTGCAGCGAAAATTGCAGGCGCGCGAAGATCGGGTGCGGGCAGACCTACAAGCTCAGGCGCGGCAGCAGCTTGAGGCACAGCAGCGTAAGGCGACTGAAATTCAAGCGCAAAAGCACGGCCTAGAAATGCAGGAGCTCAAACGGCAAGAGACAGCCCAGCAGCGGGTGTTTGAGCGAGAACAACGCTCGCTTGAGATGGCGCAGCAGCGCGAGCAAGCGATGCACTATCGGCGCGGCCATCAACACATGCCGGCTATGAACCTGACCCTCACGCCAGGCGGACGGCCTGCGATGCCTTATGCTGCGAAAAACCGCTATCATATGCAAACGGCGAAAGAGACAAACGTGAAGGCCAATCGGCCAGAGCCTGTGCCGCCGCCGAGGCCCAATCCTGTACCCTAGCCACAGGCCTTACGCGAAGAGTTTAAAGAACCCGCCGCGCCGGAACAGAGTCAAAGCAAACCAGCTCAAGACAAGGAAATTCCGGTTCACGGCAAAGATCGAGATGATGGCCGTAAACGCTGATGGAAAAATGGTCATCAGCGCAAGCGCATGCAGCGCTCACGGCTGATGTTCTCTAAAGATGCCAAAGCATTGCGGCGCATAGCGCTATTTGGCGTAGACCGCGCCAAGGCATTAAACGCGCTGCGATAAAGTGCATGCAAGTCAGCATCAGTTTTGCTGCTCAATTCAAATTGTGTGATCAATCTCATCATGTCTTCCCGATTTCTGGAGGCTCCGACCGTCGGAACCTTTCTTGTGTTCCAACCCGTTACATTCAGAAGTAAAGGTTGCAGAAGGAGGGGGG
>JBCCDR010000071.1:0-9973 GCA_039030675.1 Pseudomonadota bacterium
CGCGCACCGCATCGACCCATCACGGCGCCTATTGCGCATCCTCCTACGCCCTGGTGCTGCAATTCCGCGAAGTCTATCACAGCACACCTGGCAGGCGGGTGGCGAACATTTCCGTCGAAGGCCAAACGGTTATCGAGAACTTCGATATCTTGCGTGAAAATGGCAACGACAAGAAAACCACCATCACACGCCGCATTGATGGCATCAATCCAGCCGCCAGCGGCGATAAAAACGCCATCGATTTCACCTTAAAGGCCACCCGCGACAATGCCGATGTTTCGGCCTTTGTGGTGCTGTGTACAGCCGGCTCTGACGCTTGCGCGCAGCAAGCCGCTGTGGCGCAAGTCCAGCGCGAAGAAGCCCAGGCCGCGGCAGCAGAAAAAGCCAAAGCGGAGGCAGAAGCGCAAAAAGTGGCCTGGCAAGGCCGCTATGGCGTGACCTACACCAGCCGCACACGCGGCGGCATTATCTCGCAAGTCACAGGCAGCTATAAGACCTCCATTTGGGTGACGCCAGAAGGCGCTGTGGCGCATCTGCGCTGGGAGAATGTGTTTTGTGATGCCGCCTTCGGGCCTGGCGCCGTGCCGGAAGAGATGGCGTTCTTAGGACACAGCTGCAACAGCGAAAGCCAGCAATGGGGCCCGATGACCCTCATCGACCGGGGCCGCAAGAAAGGCCTTGGCCTGCGCACCACGTTCAATGGCCGCGAGATAACCGTGAAGTTCAACAAGGAAGTCAACGCAGAAGGCGGCGTCTCTGTCCCGCCCAAGGACATCCCGCTTGACCTGGCAGGCGTGACCATGGGCAAAACGGTGGGAGAGACCCAGCAAAACGTGCTGGCCGCGTTCGAGCCAGCTGACGCCGCGAGCGCCTTTAAGGAAGTGCAGCTGAAAAACGGCCTCTTTCGCTATGATTTTGAAAGCGCAGTACAAGGCGGCGACAGGAAGCCTGAAGAGCGCTTCTTCATCTTCTCTGTCAACAAAGGGACCGCAGCCAGCGCGGTGGCCCTGGTGCGGCGCTGGAGCCCAGCCGAAGACAGCCGGCCTGCCTATGAAACGCTGATGGGCGCCGTTGAAGACAAATACGGTGCGCCCACCGGGCCCTATATCATCGGCGACCGCTATACGACAGAGTTTGACGTTGGCCGGGTTTGGGACTTCGGGCCCGATGGCTTCAAACGCGACAAGCGCTGCGCCGGCAAAAGCCAACGCATATTCGCCGTGCCAGGCATGCGCACACTCATCAGAGGCCTCAACAATCGCACACCGCGTATTGCCACAAAGCTGGGCTGCGGTTGGTCGATTGAGATGCTGTATGGCATCCGCGCGGATGCAAGCCCGCTGAAGGTCATGCAGTTTGCGGTTATCAACCACGCCGCTGGCGTCCTCGACACCTGGCAACGCGAGACCGCCAACATCCCCGGGCAAATCGCGCGCATTCAAACGGCCTATGCGCAAAAGGCACAGCAGTCTGAAGCCCGCAAAGCTGTCAAACCCAAGCTGTGAGGCGCCACATGACACGCTTTTCCTTGCGCTTGGTCATGGGCCTCTGCTCTGTGTGCCTTGGCGGCTGCGTGGGGCCCACATACCAAGAGCGCCAATCAACCTTTGAAGGCCAGCTCAATCAATATGTGGGCGCCAGTAGCGATGAGCTCATCTTGCGCTTTGGCATCCCAGACCAAAGCGCGCCGCTTCGCGATGGCGGACAAGTACTCAGCTATAGCCGGGCCTTTGAGCAAATCAGCGGCGGCGGCACGTTCACCGCCTATGACACCGTGCGGCAGAAGCGCGTGGTCACGGCGGCTGATGGCAGCCAGCGCACTGTTGAAGAGCGCGTTCAAGTCCCCGTTGAGCGCCAAACGCCCATCACCAAAAGCGTGCTCACCTGCGATATCCGCTGGCGTGTCGATGGCGATGGTGTGGTGCAAGACTATGCCTGGGACGGAAACGACTGCTTCTAACTCTCTCTAATATCGATAAAATTTTAAGAAGATTGCCTTGAGCTTTTAAATAAATGGTGACGGCCAGCATGCCATTTGCGCGGTGACTGAGGACGCCTCGGTCACCCCTGGCAAAGCTAAAAAATAAAAGGCAAATCCATGAAAAAGTCCCTGACGCTCGCGCTCTGCGCAGCTGCCCTTTCCTTTGTTGCGCTGCCAAGCGCGCACGCCGGAAGCGACACCTTTGTCGTGAAATTTGAATACCAAAAGGACGATCCGATCGCTGTGAGCTATGCAGCCATCGAAAAGCGCGCGCGCAAAGAGTGCATGCGCCAGATCGATACCACCTTCCGCTCCACCGCCAATAATCGCATGGTCGTCCAGTGCACTGGCGAACTGACGGACTTGGCTGTCGCTGAATCCAACAACGCCGAGCTGGTTGCATATCACAACAGCAAATAAGCCGGCGACGCCGCTGAAAGCGGCACACCCGATCAAGACGCCTGTCACCGCGCTGCGTGGCAGGCGTTTTTTTATGCCAAGGCTGCGGGCTTTGTGCCTTAAGGTTCCATCAAAACCGATGGAACGTGATGAGGTAACATGCCCAGGCCACTCTTTCACCGCATAGCCAGTGCATTTGTTTCAGCTCTGCTGCTTGGCAGCCTGTGGGCCTGTGACGACACAGCCAGCGCCCCGCCAACCATCCCAAACATCAAGCGCCCCAATCTGGTGGTGGCGGATATTGAGCGATCCCTCACCGTCTACCGCGATATCCTCGGGCTGGAAGCCAGCCCCATTCGCACCGGCGCGAAGGACAGCTTTTCCTATCCGGTTTTCAACGTGCCCGCAGAGGCGGACCTGCGCTTTATTTCGTTTCACGAACCAGGCGAAGAGCGCGTCTTCAACCTCACCGAGGTGACGGGCATTGACCTGCCAGCCGTCCCCTCCGCGCCCTATTTGTCCACATTTTTGATCGGAATTACCGACTTTTATGTTAATTTTGCCCTGCTGGACGCATTGTGGTTTAACACGACCCGCTCCCAAATCGCTGACGGCGCCGATTTTAAGTTCATCGAACAAGCCTTCATCGACCCAGACGGGCACCTCATCGTGTGCTATGAGGTGCTTGCGCCTGAGCGCTAGTGGGCGTTAGGATTTAGCTCCCTTCGCGGCTCACCGCATCAGGGAGCATGAGCGCTATGATTTCTCCGTCCTTGTACTGGCATTCAGCGAACTGCTTTTTGCGGCCATTATAGACTTTGTATTTGATCTTGATGGGCTGGCCATTTTTGGTTGAGACAAGCCGGAAGCGCGTTGGTGGATCTTGCAGCGAGAGCTCGCTTTTCATGGCTCCATGACAGGCCGTAGCCGCCTTCTGCATTTTGCCGGCATGTGCAGGACTTGTCGTGACCAAAGCTGTGGCCGTTAAAATGAGGGCTGCGTATTTCATAATGTGATCTCCAAATTAGGGGTTAGAAAAGGACGCTGGACGCGCCTAAGAGCGTGACGGCAAGCAGGACAGCGGCGATAAATGTTCCAAACGCACCGACCATGCGCATTGCCGGAAAGAGGCCGAAGCCGTTGACCAGGTGTGAGCCTGAAAGACTAGAAAAGCTTACGGCGTGGGATAAGCGCGCGACAGCAAACAACCCCGCGGCCACTAAAAACAAGACGGGCCGGCCGCCGACGAGCTCAGACACGGCAAAGGCCGCAATGAACAAACCAGCGTTTTCCGCAAGGTTGCCGTGACGGCGTATCTTGCGTTCTAAGTCTTTATCGTCAGATACACCGATGACGACGTTGGTCTTGCCCCGGTGCAGTCCCACGGTGAGCATCAGCCCAACCTGCAGGACAAGAATGAAGGCGGCCAGCGCCGCTGAGATGAGTGGGGTGGTCATAGGCTTCTCCGTTCTCGCTCAGACACAAAAGATGCGGAAAAGACTTGCTTTCCGATCTGTGCGCCGACTTTATGTTGCATCAGTGCAAAGTCACGGATTGATTTTGCACATTGATGGTGCGTTTTTGCAGAGCGAGACATATGGATTGGGAAGAAGTCAAAACATTTACGGTTGTTGTGGAGACAGGAACCATCCGCAAAGCCGCTGAAGCGCTTGGCGTGAACCACAGCTCCGTCAGCCGGCGCCTGGCGCGGCTTGAAGACAAACTTGGAACAGCGCTGTTCGACCGGACGCCCGACGGGCTGACGATAACCTCCGCCGGGGAGCGTTTAGCAAAAGCCGCGAAAGGGTTTCAGCAGGCTTTGTTCAACGTAGAGCGCGACATTTCCGGACAGAACGAAGAATTGACAGGCGCGCTGACAATCACGACCGCCGAGCCGATTGCAACGCACGTTTTATGCCCGCGTCTGCCAGAATTCATAGCGCAGTACCCAGGGCTATCGCTCACCGTAGTTGCCAGCTATGACCACTTGGATCTGTCTCGGCGGGAGGTCGATATCGCCATTCGCATGGACAACAACCCGCCGCAAACCTTGGTGGGCAAACGCCTCTTTCCCTATCATGTCACCGCCTACGGCTCACATGCCTATCTGGCTAAGCACGATCTGAGCGCCAGCATGCCTACGGCCCGGTGGCTTGGCTGGGGCGGAGAGGACCAAAACGGTGCCAGCTGGACGCAGGACACGATGTTCCCCCAACTGCCAATCTGGGGCGAGTTCAATGACTTGTCCGTCCATATGGCTGCAACGCGCGCGGGGCTGGGCCTTGGCATGCTGCCATGCCTTGGCGCTGATATTGACCCGCAGCTCAAACGCGCCAGCGCAGCGCAACCGATGCCAGCGCGCGACATTTGGCTGTTAACGCACCCTTCGCTGCGCCGAACGGCCCGCATTCGGGCGTTCATGGCATTTGCGGAGACGGTGATACGGGACGCAAAACCCCTTATCACCGGCCAGCTGGCCTCTAGCGACTAGCGATGTCTTTCAGCTCTACGCCCGCGCGCACTCAAGGGGACTAGTCTGTCTTGGTGAGGAAGATGACCTCTTCAGAGAGGAGGAATTCATCCAGGCCGCGCTTGAATTCGGGAAAGAAAGGGTTGGTCTGCAAGGCGTGCGTGCCGGTGTGGTAGGCGTTGAGGTCTTCCAGCTCCCAGATGTCGACGACGACATTGAAACGGCCCGTGTTGTGGATGAAGGCCCGGTCTAGGCGCCAGCCCACGGCTTCGACAATGGGCTTGGCTTTCTTCATGAGCGCCAGAAACGGCATCAGCCCAGCGCCGGTGCATTGAAGTGTTGATTGCATGTAGACGCTCATGGCTCTCCCCCTTTTTTTCTGTCCTTTGACCTACCCGCTAATTTGCTGGGCGGCAAGAAAACCGGAGCCGCCACCAAGGCCTGGCCCTGGGTGCGTTGAGGCGCCGATGTGCCAGAGGTTTTTGACCGGCGTCTTATGGCCTTTTGCGCCAGGGAAAGGCCGCCAGATGGCGAATTGATCAAGGCCGCAATCGCCGCAATACGGGTCGCCGCCGACCAGATTGCAATTCAGGCTTTCCAAATCCGTTGGGGAGAGGACTTTGCGTGCCAAGATGGAGCCGGTGAGGCCGGGGATGTGATGCTCCAACCGCGCGACAATGCGGTCAGCATAACGCTCGGCCACATCGCTGGTCCAAGCGCCATCTTCGGGCACGGCGATTTCGCCAGCGGCATCGCCTTTTATCTGGCGCGGCAGCTCCTGCAGCTGGATCCAGAGCTGGCCTTTGCCATCTGGCACCCGGCTTGGGTCATGCGCAGCGGGCTGGCCGGCCACGATGGTTGCCTCGCGCGGCAGAAATCCACGTTCAGCCTCATTCACCGCTTGAGAGACGCCGTCCATGCCGGGGGTGACGTGGACCCCGGGCACAGAATTCAGGCGCTCGTCGGTCCAAGCGGCGGGCTTATCCAGAGCTAAATGAACTTGCATATCCGCCCGGCCGAATCGGTAGGCTTTCGCCCGGCGGACCTGGTCTTGCGGCAGCGCATCAGCGGGCAGCATCTCGCCATAGAGCCGGTTTGGCGGCACATTGGCGAGCACGGCGGTTCGCGCCATAATGTCAGCGCCATCACCTGTGCGTACGCCCACGGCTTTGCCGCCGGAGACAAGCACGTCCGACACATGCGTTTGCGTCATGACGGTGACGGAATGGGCGGCGAAGACCTTCTCAAAAGCCGCAACCAGATTGCTTGAGCCGCCTTTGACCACGGGCATGCCAGCTTGTTCCAGCGTGAAGGCGATGACCCGGCCCATGGCGCCGGAGGCCGCGCTTTCAGGCCCCAAACCTGTGTGCAGCACCCAGGGCGCAAACATGGCGTGGGTGAGCGGGTGGGAATAGGTGGTCTCCAGCCAGGAGCGGCAGGAGCGCAGGGCATCGCCCGCAAACACAGCCATGCCACCAGCTTTGCGGCGCCAGACTTCCTTGCCAAGCGTTTTGAGCATGGCAAAGGACCAAAGATTGCCGCCGAGAACAGAGAAGGTGATGTCGAGATCGCCCATGAGCGCGCCCAGGTCAGCCGCGTGCGCGTCGCCCTCTCCATGGCTGAGCGCATTAAAGGCGGCGATGTTTTTCTCCCGGTCCATGGCCATCACAAAGGCGCTTTGGTCCGGCAGGATGACGCCGGAGGGCTCGGGCGCGAAGCAAAACTCAAGCCCGGCAGCATGCAAATCATCCTTCAAAGCGGCATAAGCCGGGCCTGTGACGAACAGCGGATACCAGCAGCTCATCATGTCATGGTGAAAGCCCGGCAGCGTCGCTTCTTCCGTCCGGATGGTGCCGCCGAGGCGATCATTGCGCTCAAGCAAGCAAACCGACAGGCCCTTTTTGCCCAGTAGCGCAGCAGCAACCAGCGAGTTGATGCCGCTGCCGATGATGACGGCATCATAATCAGCCATGGACGCTTATCCTTCTTGCAGAAGCGGGATCATATCATCCAGCCGCTCCGGCCCAATGGAGCTATAACCGCCATCCACAGGCACATCCGCGCCGCTGATGAAGCTGGCTTTGTCTGAGGCCAGGAAGACGACGGCATTGGCCACCTCTTCGGGCTCTCCAATGCGGCCCATGGGGTGCGTCATGCCGGCCACCTTGCTGGCTTGGGCTTTGTTATCGCCTGAGAGCATGGAAATCACGTTTGACCAGGTCCAACCCGGAGACACAGAATTAACCCGGATCTTATCGCTGCCCCAGGCCGCCGCCAGACAATGCGTCATATGCAAAATGCCGGCCTTAGAGACGGCGTAAACCATACGGCCCGGCTGGGCGACCTTGCCGGAAATGCTAGCGGTATTGATAACCGCGCCGCCACCGCGTTTGAGCATCTCGATGCGGGCCTTCTGGGCAAAAATGAAGCCGCCAATCAAGTTGACATCGAGCCCGGTTTGGAAGTCAGCGCGGCTAGTATCCGGGCCTTCATCAAGATAGGTGGCAGCGACATTGACCAGGATATCGAGCCCGCCAAAGGTCGAGACCGCAAGGGCGATGCACGCGTCAATATCAGCATCGCTGCTTACATCGGTGGTTTTGAAGACAACACCGTCTCCCATCTCCCCTGCGATGCGCTGGCCATCGTCTTCGGCGATATCCGCCATAACCACCTGCGCGCCGGCATCATGCAGGCCTTGGACGATCTTTGCGCCAATCAGCGTCGACGCGCCCGTCACAATGGCGACTTTGCCGCTTAAATCCCCCATTTAATCCTCCTCGACTCATCTCTTACGTAAAAAAGCTTAGGTGCTGCCCCTGGCCAGTTCAAAGGCTTTTATGGCCGCCCGCACCACAAGTGCACAAAACGCACAATCCCTGCGCTGACTGTGTGCTCTGCTGCCTCTTGCCAAAGGGAGGGGGCCCATGGTTCAAGGAGGAAAGACCATCACGAAGGAAAAGACCCCATGCACCTCGGACGCATGAACCACGTTGGCATTGCCGTGCCCTCCATGACGGAAGCGCTGGCCTATTACCGCGATATCATGGGCGCCCAGCAGATGTGTGAGCCCTTTGACATGCCAGCCCAGGGGGTCAAAGTGTCCTTTGTGGAAACGCCGGGCCATGAGGGAACGCAGGGCACGCAGCTTGAGCTGATTGAGCCCCTTGGCGAGGATAGCCCCATCCATAATTTCCTCAAAAAGAACCCGCTGGGGGGGCAGCACCATATTTGCTATGAAGTGCCCGATATCGCCGAGGCCAAAGCCTATTTTGAGGCCAAAGGCTGCCGCATCTTAGGAGAGCCGCGCATTGGCGCCCATGGCACGCTGATCTTCTTCCTGCATCCCAAGGATATGGGCGGCATCCTGACCGAAATCATGGAGACGCCCAGAGAGAGCCACTGATCGCGCCCTTGCCAGAATTGCGTTGTCACAAATCCGTAAAAAAACTTTGCGTTGCCGGCGAGAGCAAAAATGCTAAGCCGTGAAAACGCACCGCATAAAGACGGTCAATGCATGCTCATAAACCAGCAGCGGTGCGGGTGGTCATAGGTGGGGAAGCGGCCAGCAAGCAATGAGTATCGGCGGCTATGAACTCTTCGCTATTCTCGGCTTCTTATTCGCCGCATATTCGGTCATTGCCAATGATTCGATTCAGACACTGGGGACGTTTTTAAGCTCCAACAGCGACAAGCATTGGTGGATCTTGTGGCTCTATGCCAGCTCCATCATCTTCGTTGTCATGATGTTTGGCTATTTTGCCAATGGCGGGGACATCGCCTTCGGCCGGCTGAACAAAATCCCCTACCCTGAAAACGGCATCCGCTGGTGGCATGCGCTGCCGCCGCTGGTGCTGCTGTTTTTAACGCGCTACGGCATCCCTGTTTCCACGACCTTTTTGGTGCTCACCATTTTCGCCATGACCGGCGGTGCGGCAACCGAAGGCGTTTTGCCGAAAATGCTTGTGAAATCAGCGCTTGGCTATGTGGTGGCCTTTTTGGCAGCCGGCGTGATTTGGGTGCTGATCTCGCGGGCGTGGGAGCGCTGGATAACGCGCACCAAAGATGGCGTGATACCGTTCTACTGGGTGCTGTTTCAATGGAGCTCCACCGCCTTTTTATGGTCGCAGTGGCTAATGCAGGACCTGGCCAACATCTTCGTGTTTCTGCCGCGCCAAACGCAGGTGATTGACGGCGCGACGACTGTTTCCTTCAGCCCTGCCATGCTGATCTTCGCCACGGTCGTGATCGTCCTGGTCCAGGGCTACACCTTTGCAACGCGCGGCGGTGAGATCCAAAAAATCGTGCTGAGCAAAACCAACACGACAGACATTCGCGCGGCCACCGTCGTGGATTTTATCTACGGCCTGATTTTGCTGTTCTTTAAAGAGCTCAATGATATCCCCATGAGCACCACCTGGGTGTTCCTCGGCCTGCTTGCGGGGCGCGAAGTTGCCATCTCTATAGTTGCAAACCTGCGCGCCAATAGAGAGGCCTTCACCGACGTGGCAAGCGATGCGGGCCGTGCCTTCATTGGGCTGATTATCTCTGTCGTGCTCGCCTTTGGTATGCCCTGGCTGGCAACAGGGGTTATGCCGAAGCTTTAGAGAGATTTGCCAGCAGCGCCATGGCTTCTTCAGCGCGGTCAGCCGGCACGAACAGGTGATCATGGTAATAGCCGGCGACTGGATTAACGCCCATGCCCGCCGCTGCCAAATGCGTTGCAATGCGGGCGATAAAGCCCACCGCCTCAAGCGCAGAATGCACATTCAATGTAATGCGGCGGCACGGGAAGACGCCATCGAGGCCAGCGGCTTTGACGGCGCCTTGCTTTGCAATCAAAGTAAGGCCCTCAGCTTCCTGAAATGTCATCAGCGCCTCAAGCCCGTCCGGCGCGGTGTCAACGGTAAGGAAGACATAGGTGGCCGGGTCGAGCACCGGCTCCATAGAGGCAATCAAGACATCTAAATCAGTTTCGCCGCTCATGCGCTTATCCCTGCTGTAGCTTCAAGCCGATCACGCCGGCGCAAATCAAACCAATGGAGCCAAGCCGCATCAGCGTGGCCGGCTCGCTATACAGCGCAATGCCAAGTACTGCGGCGCCTGCAGCGCCAATACCCGTC
>JBCCDR010000072.1:0-9899 GCA_039030675.1 Pseudomonadota bacterium
CCTGCCAGATAAGCGCGGGCCGACGTGGCTTGACGAATGGCAGCTGAGTAAACAATGCCCCTATCACCCGACACCATCCAAGCAGCCATTGATGGGAAAACCAAGCCGGTGGGATCGCTGGGCCGTGTCGAGGACGTGGCGAAACACCTCGCAGCGCTGCAAGACACCCTCAGCCCGCGCGCGCAGACATGTCGGCTCTTCCTATTTGCTGCGGACCATGGGCTGGCGAACGCTGGCGTCTCCGCCTATCCGCAGGATGTGACACGGCAAATGGTGCTCAACATGCTCAGCGGCGGCGCTTGCGCTAACGCTTTTGCCAAATCGGTCGACGCTTGTGTCTCGATTGTAGATGCTGGTGTTGCTGGAGGCCCGATTACCCACACTGCGCTTATAGACAGGCGCATGGGGCCGGGCACTGAGAACAGCTTGGTCCAGCCCGCCATGTCCGCCGCGCAGGTCGATACGGCGCTGCAACACGGCATGGACTTCGCGCGTGAGGCAACGGAAGACGTCTTAGCGCTTGGCGAGATGGGCATTGGCAATACCGCCAGCGCAAGCCTCGTCATCCATAAAATCACCGGCCTTGATTTGGACAGCGTGACAGGGCGCGGAACAGGACACACGGATGCTGGCCTTCAGCGCAAAATGGATATCCTTCGCACCGCTGCTGCAAGAACCCCGCAGCAGTTGGATGCCAAAACATCTCTCGCGGAGTATGGCGGTTTTGAAATCGTGATGATGACCGGCGCCATGCTTGGCGCAGCGCAGGCACGCAAGCCCGTTTTGGTGGATGGCTTTATTGCCAGCGCCGCGGCCTTAGCCGCCTGCCACATCAACTCAGATGCGCGGAAGGCCATGATCTTCTCTCACATCTCCGAAGAACAGGGCCATGGCCCGCTTTTGGAAGAGATGGGGGCGCAGCCGTTGCTTGACCTTGGCATGCGCCTTGGCGAAGGCACCGGCGCACTCTTGGCTTGGCCGATTGTAAAAGCCGCCGCAGCGCTGCTAAGAGACGTGGCGAGCTTTGAAGGCGCAGGCGTCAGCCATCGGAATGACGCGCCGTGACCTGGCTGCGCTTTGAAATCGCAGCATGCCTTTTTGCGCTGCAGTTCCTCACGCGCATTCCTATCCCGGCCGCGGTTACATTCTCCGAAAGTCGCTTCGCAGCAGCGCCCCGCTACTATCCTCTGGTGGGAGGGCTGATTGGCGTCCTTTGCGCGGGCGTGCTTTGGGCGGCGGGCACAGTGCTGCCTTGGGCGCTTGCTGTCATCCTGTCCATTGCCGCTGGCGCGCTGCTCACGGGTGCTTTCCACGAAGATGGCCTGGCTGACACCTTTGACGGCATTGGCGGCGGCGTCACAAAAGACAAAGCGCTCCTCATCATGAAGGACAGCCGCATTGGCACCTATGGCGGGCTCGCCCTTCTCCTAGCCATCGGCGCGAAAGCGGCGTCGCTTACCAGCATGCCAGTAACCATCGCCTTTTTAAGCCTCGTTGCAGCCCACAGCCTGTCACGTCTCTCCAGCCTGGTGGTTATTGCAACCGCCAATTATCAGCGCGGCGAAGGCACAGCAAAACCAGTGTCAGACGGCATCTCTCTGGCAGCGCTGGCTGCGGGGGCCAGCTTTGCGGCATTTTGCGCCCTGCCCCTCGTCTGGACTTTTGGCGCTAGCCCGCTTGGCTACGGTCTTTGTGGTTTGGTCACGGGGCACATTCTCATGCGCGCCATTGTAGAGCCTAAAATCGGCGGCTACACGGGCGATACGCTGGGAGGCGTACAGCAGCTCAGCGAACTGGGGTTTTACTGCGGTATAGCGGCATGGCTCTCACATTAGTGCGCCATACAACCCCGCTGGTGGCCCCGGGCATTTGCTATGGGCAAAGCGACCTCCCCTTGGCGCCTAGCTTTGAGGGTGAGGCGCAGCAGGTCATCAACGCGCTCTCTAGCGCAGCGCATATCGTGACCAGCCCCCTCACCCGCTGCAAGCAGCTCGCAGAACGCCTTAGAGAGCACTTCGGGTCCGAGATCAGTGAAGATACGCGTCTGATGGAAATGGACTTCGGACGCTGGGAAGGCATCGCCTGGGATGACATCCCCCGCGCTGAGCTAGACGCCTGGGCGGCGGATTTTTGGTCTGCCAAACCCCATGGCGGCGAAAGCGTTGCTGACGTGAAGAAACGCTGTGATGCAGCGCTTAGCGATGCGATGCAGATGAACCCCAGCGCGCTTATCGTGACGCACGCCGGGATTATCAAAGCGGCCTTTGCAAAGGGGCAAACCGCAGATGACTACGCTCTCAGCATCGCTTATGGCGCCGCTTTAAATTACTCCGGCTAACGAAGGGCGTTACTCCGCAGCTTGGAGCTTATCTTGTGTGCGCTCTAGAAAATCGGACGCATCATGGCGTTCATGGAGCTGGGTTTCCGGCTCGCCCCAGGTTTTGTTGACCATACGGCCACGCTGCACAGCTGGCCGCGCCTCGATGTCGCCCGCCCAGCGGACAACGTTGGTGTAGTCTTGCACCTGCAAAAACTCGCCAGCGTCGTACACGCGGTTCATCACCAGCGCACCGTACCACGGCCAGATGGCCATATCGGCAATGCTGTACTCATCGCCAGCCATATAGGCCCGGTTTTCCAGATTTTGGTTGAGCACATCGAGCTGGCGCTTCACTTCCATGGCAAAACGGTCGATGGCATATTCAAACTTGAAGGGGGCGTAGGCGTAAAAATGCCCAAAGCCGCCGCCCAGATATGGCGCGCTGGCCATTTGCCAGAAGAGCCAATTGAGGGCTTCAGTGCGCGGCCCGTGTTCGGTTGGCAGGAACTTTCCAAACTTCTCTGCCAGGTAGAGCATGATGGAGCCGCTTTCAAAAACGCGGACTGGCTTGTCGCCGCTGTGGTCAACAAGGGCGGGAATTTTAGAGTTTGGATTGGCATCCACAAAGCCTGACGTGAACTGTGCGCCTTCCAGGATGCTCACAAGCCAGGCATCATATTCAGCGTCTTTCACGCCGGCTTCGAGCAGCTCTTCGAATAAAATGGTGACCTTCTGGCCATTCGGCGTCGCCATGGAATAGAGCTGAAAGGGATGCTTCCCAACGGGCGCTGGCTTTTCCTCCCGCGCGCCGGCAGTGGGGCGGTTGATATTGGCGAACTTGCCGCCGTTCTCGCTGTCCCATTTCCAGATTTTCTCAGGGGTGTAGTCAGAGAAGGTCTGCGCCATGTGCCAAGCGTCCTTTATGTGAGTGACAGGATGTGTTGCCCCTTAGATAAGCGATAAAGCGCCCACGTCGATAGGGCGCGCGTAAAAAGCCTGTTCATGAAATGCGAACGCCGCAGCCGGCGAGATAGCCCTTAAAGCGCGAGGCTTTTGGCAGCGGACGTGAGCAGGATACGCGAATAGAGCGCATGAAATCCCATAAGCGCTTGATAGGTTGGTTTGAGCGTCTTCGCGCCATCGCTTCCCGTGTTAGTCTTCAGCACTGCAGAGCCGAAATACAGGCGGGTTGCCGCCTCTGCACGCGCTGCGACCTTGAGCCATGACCGGGTCGTGCCAGCGTTGAGCAAAATTTGGTCAGGCTCGCGCGCCTCCACCTTCCACGCTGCAAAAGTGTCCGTCTCCCCTGCAGCCAGGGCCTTCACATCGTTATGGCTGGAAGGCGCTTTTACCGCAAATTTCAAAATCTGCCGCTCTAAGCGGAAGGGTCCGGTGGTGTAGAAGGCCTCAATGAAGCCTGACAGCGCGACTGTTTTGCCGACATCATAGGCGTAGCAATCCGTGAAGTGTCCTTCATCGCGGTAGCGGCCTAAAAGACTTCCGGTGGGCAATGGCAGGTTGGTTTGGAGCATAGGTCCCCGCGCGCTTGATGGAGCGCGGATTGAACCACAGCGCACTGCAAAAAGCGCCGTGACACGTTGCCGTGCGGGCTAGGCTGGGTTTTTGGGCGTCTGCGGCAGGTTTGGATCAATTTGGACCCAGGGCTGGGCACTGTCGCACCAAAAATGCACCTGGGGCTCTAAGTTTGAGACATCGTCCAGCGTTCCCGCCTTTATGAACCGCATCTCCGGCGCATCTGGCACATCGCTAAACAGGGGCGAGCCACAGTCGGGGCAAAACTGACGATAGACGGGCTTACCGCTGTCGGCCGTGTCCACATAGGTTTTGAGCGTTCCTTCAAGCACGACAGCTGCTTTGGGTACGCCAATGAGAATGGAAAAGGCGCTGCCCGCTTGGCGCTGACAGTTTTTGCAATGGCATATGCCGCACATTAGGGGTTCTGCTTCCACAGTATAGCGCGCCTGCCCGCATAAACATCCGCCGGTCAATGCCATGAGTTTTCTCCCAACTGTGTGTCTTACCCCAACCTAGGTTACCAGCGGGAGGCGGACAGCTGCTCATTTTAGGCAATGGCCTAAACTGGGCGCTTTGCGTACAACAACGATAGGGAGAGGAAAGCCACCGTGAAATTAAAAGCGCTCGATCACGTCAACATCATCACCGATGACCTGCAGGCCTCTGCGGCTTTCTATAGAGACCTGCTGGGGCTCGACATCCGGCCGGGCCCGCCGCCGCTGAAACCTGAATGGGTGCTTTGGCTCTATGACGACGCCGGGCGGGCCGTGGTCCACCTCAACCATGCGGATATGCCCAAGACTGTAGAGCGCGACTTGTCTGGCCCGAAGACGGGCGTGTTGCACCATGTCGCCTTTGAATGTGAAGGCTTTGAGGAGATGCATTCGGACTTGGAGATGCGCCAAGCGGCGTTTCACGTCAGCGAATTGCCAGCGATCTCGCTCAAACAGATTTTCATTGAAGACCCAAATGGCGTCCTGCTTGAACTGAACTTCCGTGAAGGATGACGCCCTCAAAGCAGCACTAAGGGACCTGCTCGCAGAGCGCGGGGACGGCAAAACCGTCGACCCGGCAACCCGCCGGGGCGCCTACAGGATCAAGGCAAGCAACTAGTCAACAATATCAACAGCAGTGTCGACTGTGCCTGTGACGAGCTTCACAGGCGCTGTCACAACCTTTGTTGCGGCACAGGCCTGAACCAACATTGCAGCAATGAGAATGCTCAAAACCCGAACCATAAGGCACCTCCCTGGGCACGACTCCAAGATGCGCAGGTTTCGCTCCAATCCTTAACCGGATGTGACAAGTCGGTCAGGTTTTAAGCGAAATAAGCAAAAGCTCTGCCTGTTGGAGACGCATGATCATTGGTTGAAGCTTTGAAAGACAGGTGCTGATCTGCGCGATCCTTTCCGCCAAGGATATGGCGCAAATCAAAAGGATCCATCAGAGCGTGCGCGTCAACAAAGCTATCCAATCCATTGGAACAGAATCAGCCTTCGCCGTGCTAGCCCAAGCCAATGCGCTGCGGGCGGAGGGTAAGGACATTCTTAGCCTGGCCATCGGCGCACCGGATTTTGCAACACCTAGCAACATCGTGGCGGCCGCCAAGCGCGCGCTTGATGATGGCCATCATTTCTACACGCCTACCAAAGGCCTTGAAGACTTGCGCGCCGCCATCGCACAAGACCTCCAAACGCGGCGCGGGCTGGAAGTCCACATAGAAAACATCCTGGTGTCCCCTGGCGCCAAGCCCATCATGACATACGCCATGCAAATCTTTGGCGAACCAGGCGCGGAGATCCTCTATCCCGACCCTGGCTTTCCCATCTATCGTTCCATGATCGCGTTTTCCGGCGCACGCCCTGTGCCTGTGCCCATGCGTGCCGCCCATGGCCTGAGCTTTGACCCCGATGAGCTGCTCGCGCTGATCACGCCGCAAACACGGCTGATCATCCTCAACTCCCCTGGCAACCCCACTGGCGGCATCGTCACGCGTGCGGCCATGGACAAGCTTGCAGAGGGCCTGAAGGCCTGGCCGGATGTCGCCATCCTATCCGATGAGATCTACAGCCGGCTGCTCTACGACGGCGCAGAGCATGTGAGTTGCCTGGACTACCCTCACCTGCGCGGCCGCACGATTTTGCTGGACGGGTGGAGCAAGACGTATTCCATGACCGGATGGCGTCTGGGCTATGGCATCTGGCCAGAGCAGCTCATCGACTATGCTGAACGCCTGCAAGTCAACAGCGCATCATGCGCCAGCGCGCCCGTCCAAATGGCTGGAATAGAAGCTCTTATCGGTCCGCAAGAGGGTGCTGAGGCGATGCACGCTGCTTTTCAGGCGCGGCGCGACGTCATGGTGGACGCCCTCACCTCCCTGCCAGGCTTTACCTGCGCGGTTCCCAAAGGCGCCTTCTACGCCTTCCCCAATATTGAAGGCACAGGCTATAGCGCGGACGCGCTGCAACAACATCTTCTTCTAAACGCTGGCGTCGCCACTGTCAGCGGCACAAGCTTTGGCAGTCACGGCGAAGGCCATATCCGCTTCAGCTATGCCTGCGCGCCAGAGGTGATTGAAGACGCGGTGGAACGGATACGCCAGGTGCTGTGATAGCAGCGCTGCATCCGGGCAATTATTGGGCAAGCTCTCGTTGCCGCATGGGCATGACATCAATGAGTTTAAACAGCTCCTTACGCTTGACGGGCCGATCCCAGCGCTGCTTCACCGTCCCATCGAGACCGACCAAAATGCTTTGCCAGCCCCCACCGACAATGGGGCGCATCTCGGGATGATATCTGAGATTGACCATCTCAACCTTCACAACTTGCTGGTCTGACTTAGCCTGTGTCTCTCGGCGCAAAAGAAGCGCGCCAATACGTTTATCGACATACGGATTATCGCTTCGCGTTGAATCATTAAGGACCAAGAGCCGGCGTTCTTCAGCACCTTTTGTAAGCGAGCCCACATACTTCAGTTGCTTCGACCAAAAGCGCTGCTGATCGGCTTTGTCCATACCCGGACCACCAACAATCAAAAGCCTATAGGTCCCAAGAAAATCGCTCACAGGGGTTTGGTTGTCCATCAGCCCCATGAGCGCCGCCATCACTTCAGAGCTCACCTATTTTTCAGCCGCCCTACTGGCTGCGACAGGAAGCAGAGGAAGGGTGATGAGCGCCGCAAACGTCAGAGCAGAAGATACGCCAAGCCGGCGTTGCAAAAACCTAAGCAAATCTCATTCCTTCCCTGCTGATGTAGTAATTTTTACGGTGGCGGGCATGCCAAAGATCACCGTGAGGATTGACCAAAAAATCCACGCACCAGCGCCATGTTTTTTTCGGCGGAGCATTGTCTGCAGGTATGGCAATCAGTGTTCAGGCGCAATTCAGATTGCTGGCTTTACTCTTTACCCATAGTTGCACGTTGCTTGAGCGAACACTGATCGGGGGAAAAAGAGACGATGACACGCTCTAACCGAAACGCATCAAGCAAGACACTGTCCATGCTTATCTTGCTCATCCTGGCGTTGTCGCCTGCGTCAGCACAGGCGCAGCAGACATCTTCAGCGTCTGGTCTTCCTGCCTCCCTCATTGGCACATATCTCGTCTATGATTCCGGCTCGGTGACGTCGTTTCGCCAGCAAAAAACGTTCATTTTCACCCAGACGTTTGAGTATTACATTTACAGCCGGTCCCAGCGGACGGGGACGCTGGCGCGGGTGTCTTATAACCGGGAGAGCGCGACCATTCGCGTCCAAGACATCATGACCGCTGCGGAACGCAAAGACCTAATAGCGAAAAACTCTATCTACAAGCGCTGCAGCGGGGCGCTGTATAAGCCGGCAGTGCACTACAAGGTCACCCCGCTGCGCCAAAGGCAGAGCGGAAGCGTCTATTCAGACCGATGGGCCGTGCAGCAAAAGACAAAGGTCTGTGACATCATCAACGTACGCCACCACAGCAAAGACAACAGCTGCGAGACATCGTGCGTTAAGTGGATCGACGAGCCCTTAGACACCCTCAAATACATGCGCTTATTTGCCAGCAAACAAGCCGCCTTGGAGAACTCCAAAAAGCGGCCTTATTGATGGGAGCAAGCAGGCTATCCAACCTAGTCCCCACCCCTATGCCAGCACGCAAGTGCCAATCAAGATCTGAGATAAAACCCAAGACGTATGGGCCTGTACCTTTAACGCGCTAAATGCCCTTCAGACCCACAGCAGCATGAAGACAAGGGAATGACCTTATGCGCCGCCGAACCCTTCTGCTGGCCCTCTGCCTTTGCACGGTGTTGTCCTGGCCAAGCTGGGCACAGAGCTTTGAGGCTGACTACCGTGTCTATTGGGGGCCGCTGGGCATTGCTGACTTCACGCTATCCACCAGCCTGTCTGAGACCGGATACACATCCGGGCTGACCGCAAAAACGCGGGGCGTCCTTGGCGTTTTCTTCAAGGCAAAGGCCGCGCTTGAAACTACAGGCCAGCGCGCGAGCGAGACGTTGCAGGCCAAGAGTTTTAACACCGACAGCGTCTTCAACGGCGATCGCTATGCGCGCACCGTGGCCTTCGCTCCAAATGGCACCGCGCGCATTACGGGCCGCACCGTGCCGGGAGATTACGACATTGT
The DNA here is from genome assembly GCA_039030675.1 of Pseudomonadota bacterium. Lineage (GTDB taxonomy): Bacteria > Pseudomonadota > Alphaproteobacteria > Sphingomonadales > CAKZYD01 > CAKZYD01. The sequence continues at coordinate 8,480 of JBCCDR010000072.1, forward strand.
GCGCACCCCGGTCAGCCGCAGGGATTTTCTGGGGCCAGACCCCTTCACCTTCTTTCTAGACGTCATGCAATCGCGCGGCGATATAACCGGCCGCAGCTTTGACGGCGTCCAAGTCGTCGACACCACGTTCAGCTGCGCCGAGGGCGAAGAGACCCTCAAAAAGAAGCGCCGCCGCAAATACACCGGCGCAGCCCAGAAATGCACCGTTGAAGGCACCGTTCTGGCGGGGGACATCATCGATGAACCAGAGAAAAACGAAGACGATGACGGCCGCGACTACGTCACCGAGATTTGGTTTGCAAGGACCTTGGTAAACGGGCTGCGCATCCCCGTGCAAGTCATCGCCGAAGGGCCGCGCGGGACGGTGAAGATTTATTTGCGCGGGTTTAGGGCACGCAGCGACAAGCTAGGCCTAACGGATCTGAAGGCGCCTGTAAGGCAACAAGAGCGGGATGAAAAAAAGGCCAAGGCAGTTAAGCGCACTGCCTTGGCCTTAGCGTTGGGTGATTGACCGTCGATTAGAGATTGCGGCGACGGCGCATAACGTGAAGGCCTGCCATGCCCGTCAAGAGCAGTAGGGCTGTTGCCGGCGCAGGGACTTTCGCGACTTGCAAGGCATCAAAAGCGCCCGAGCCGCCAAAGTTCACGGTGATTTCCCGCGTCACGAAGGAAAAGTCGCTGAACGTCTGCCACTTGCCATCGCCCAGTGCGATGTTCTGCAAAGCAAAAATGCCGCCATCAACCAGAACGTCAATTTCGTTCCCATTGGGCTCAGCATCAACCAAGGTGATGCCGGTGAAACGAACGAGATCGTCGAAATAAAACGTAATCGATCCGCCATTCAAGTCATCGTCTGGGTTACCTACATCCCCATTTTCGGAGATGATCATGACATTGCCGCCGGTATAGACGGAATTGTCCAAGACGTTGGTTGGGGCCTCTAGATCAGGATCCGCGCCGCCGACAAAATCGGTGCTGTAGATCTGTGCCTGATCAAAGTCGCCATTGCTTTGGGTGGTGATTTCGCCGGTAAATCCGTCGATATTAAATGCGCCATTGTCGACGATGGCGCCATGGTTCAGCGTCTCAAAATTAATTCCAGCCGCTTGAACCGTTCCCGTTGTGAGCAATAAAGCACTGCCTACAGCTATTAACTGCTTAACTCTACACATACTCAACTCGCTACATTACTGTGTGACTAACCCTCACACTGCTACGCAATTTTAATATTTTTATCTACAAAAAATTGCGCGAGTCCCGTTTTAGGACAACAATGTGATAATACTTAAAGCTGAGGGTTAATGAAGAACGCCGCGATTGACTGTGTAATCGGTCCCCAACATTCCATCTGATTGAAAATACGGCTTTATGTCAGACGATAATGACGACCATCGTCTTGATGGTCTGCGCTCTCAAGACG
>JBCCDR010000073.1:0-9879 GCA_039030675.1 Pseudomonadota bacterium
CATTTTCTTCGAGCGATTTGACGATCTGCGCCACAGTGGAGCGCTTCTGACCGACGGCCACATAGATGCAATACAGCTTCTTGGACTCATCGTCGCTTTCATTCACGCCGCGCTGGTTGATGAAGGTGTCAATTGCAACAGCAGTCTTACCGGTCTGGCGGTCGCCGATGATGAGCTCACGCTGCCCGCGGCCAACGGGCACCAGGGCGTCAATGGCTTTCAGGCCCGTTTGCATGGGCTCATTCACCGATTGGCGGGGGATAATGCCCGGCGCTTTCATTTCAACGCGGCGGCGGTCAGCGCCTTCGATTGGGCCTTTGCCATCAATGGGGTTGCCAAGCGCGTCCACAACACGGCCCAGAAGGCCTTTGCCAACAGGCACGTCCACAATGGTGCCAGTCCGCTTGACGGTGTCGCCTTCTTTAATGCCGCGGTCATCGCCGAAAATCACGACGCCGACATTGTCTTCTTCGAGGTTCAAGGCCATGCCTTGCAGGCCGCCAGGAAACTCAACCATTTCACCGGCTTGCACTTTGTCGAGGCCATAAATACGCGCAATACCGTCCCCGACGGAGAGCACTTGGCCGACTTCTGAGACTTCTGCTTCAGCTCCGAAGTTAGCGATTTGGTCCTTCAGGATTTTTGAGATTTCGGCGGCCCGAATATCCATTATCCCGCTCCTTTCATGGCAATCTCTAAGCGATTAATTTTTGTTTTCAGCGACGAATCGATCATTTTCGACCCGACTTTCACGATCAGCCCGCCCAGCAGGCTTTCATCAATGGTCACATTCACAGCCACATCGCGGCCCATGGCAGCGCGCAGCTTGGAGCGTAAGGCATCCATCTGACTGTCGCTCAGCGCAGTGGCACTCACAACGTCCGCGCTCGTCTCACCGCGGTGGTGCGCCAAAATCTTTTGATAGGCATCGGCAACGGCTGGCAAGGAGCCAAGCCGTCCGTTGGCGGCCAGTGTGCCTAAGAAGTTGCTGGTGAGGTCACTCACCCCAGCGTCTTTCGCCACAGCCAAAATGGCTTTGACTTTCTGCGCCCGCTCAATGCGCGGCGAGCTAATCAGCAACGCTAAATCAGCATCGCCTTGACTATGAGATGTCAGCCCAGTGAGTTCGTCTGCCACGGCATCGATGGTGCCGCCTTCTTTTGAGAGCGCAAACAGCGCTGTCGCATACCGCCCTGCGAGCCCGGTTACGATCGTGCGATCAGGGGCTTGGTCAACTGCCACGTTGATTCGTCTCCAGCCTGCCTGCGGCGCTTGTTTGCGGGTTGAAAATCGCCGAGTTGCCCTGGCTTTTTCAAAGCGGGCCAAAAGGCACAGCGCTAACAGGAAGTGTTACAAGTTGGCGCGGACCTAACACAGTCTTTCTGGGACTTCAAGCGCTCTGACGCAGCGCAAAAACAACAGGGTTCTCCTGCTCTAAAATGGGCCACAAATCCCGTGAAAAACGGGCTTTAGAGAAAGGAGTATGGGTCAATATCCACAGAGACGCGCACCTTCCTATTGGGCTCCACGCGGCTCATCCATTCGCGCATCACTTGCGGCACATAGACGGAGCGTTCCGACTTCAAAAGGAGCCGCACGCGGTGCCGGCCGCGCAGCAGCGCAAGCGGCGCTGGCGCTGGCCCGAGGACGCTAACGCCAGGCATCATTGGCTGGGTCTTTGCCAGCGCCGTGGCATGGCGCATGACCTCGCCTTCGTGCTTGCCTGATACGATGATGCCAGCCAAACGGCCAAAGGGCGGCAGGCCGCGGCGCTGCCGGGCGGCGCTTTCGGCTTCTAGGAAGGCATCGCGCTCACCGCTGGCAAGGGCCTGCATGACGGCGTGGTCTGGCATATAGCTTTGCAGCATGACACGGCCTGGGTCAGCGCCACGGCCTGCCCGCCCGGCGACTTGGGTCATCTGTTGAAAAGTGCGTTCAGCCGCGCGCAAGTCGCCGCCGCCGAGACCCATATCAGCGTCGGGCACGCCGACGAAGGTGAGCTTTTCAAAATGGTAGCCTTTCGAGACCAGCTGGGTGCCAATGATTATGTCGACCTCACCGTCTTCAATGGCTTCCACCATCTCGCGCGCCCGGCGCGGGGAGGCCATGTGGTCGCTGGTGACTTGCAAGGCGCGCGCTTCAGCAAAGGTCTCAACGACTTCTTCGGCCAAGCGCTCTACGCCGGGGCCGCAAGGCACCAACGTATCCACTGCGCCGCACGAGGGACATGCCTTGGGTTTGGGCATGGCAAAGCCGCAGTGATGGCATTGCAAGTTCCCAACCAAGCGGTGTTCGACCAGCCAAGCGGTGCATTGCGGGCACTCAATGCGCTCGCCGCAGGCCCGGCACAGCGTCAGCGGTGCATAGCCGCGGCGATTGAGGAAGATGAGCGCTTGCTGGCCCGCTGCCAACGTCTCCTCAATCGCGGTGCGCATGGGCGCGGAGAGCCATTGCCCCGCAGCTGGTGGCGTCTCACGCAAATCGATGAGCGAAATGGTTGGCATTTGCGCATCATTATGACGCTCATGGAGCGCAACGGATTGAAAGCGACCATTGTGCGCATTCACCACCGTTTCCAAACTGGGCGTGGCCGAGGCCAGCACGACCGGCGCTTTGCTGAGCTGCGCACGCACGATGGCCATGTCCCGCGCATTATAATTGATGCCGTCTTCCTGCTTAAACGCAGGGTCATGCTCCTCATCCACAACCAGAACGCTGAGCTCTTTGAAGGGCAGGAACAGCGCAGACCGGGCGCCAACCACAACTTTGGCTTGGCCAGTCACAATCGCATGCCAGGCGCGCCGGCGCTCGGCCACACCAAGGCCGGAATGCCACAGCACAGGTTCTGCGCCAAAGCGCGCTTTGAAACGGCTCAGCCACTGGGTCGTCAGCGCAATTTCAGGCACCAATACGAGCGCTTGGCCGCCTTTTGCTTTCAGCTGGCGGGTTAGAAAATCGAAATAAACCTCCGTCTTTCCCGACCCGGTGACACCGTCCAGGACAAGCGGCTTGCCCTCCTCAGCAGCCGCCCATAGCGCATCGGCCGCATGCTGCTGCGCTGCCGATAAGGTCACAGCCATTTGCTCTAAGTCAGGCGGCGGATAGGGCGCATCGACGCTGACTTGGCGGGATACAAGACCGCCAGCGTTGGCAAGCCCCTGCACCACGCCAGCGCTCACCCCGGCATCGGCCGCCAGAGCGCCAGCGCTCCGCCAAGGCTGGATGCGCGCATATTTTAAGATGGCCTGTCGCTGCGGCGTTAAGCGCACATGCGGCGGTACCTTGTCTGGCGGCGCATAGACACTGGTTGTGGGAGAGCCCTCCAGCGCTTCTTTCACGCTCATGGACATCTTCAAGACAGCGCTTGGCGCGGCGAGGTAATAGCCTGCGACCCATTCGGCAAAGCGCAGCGTTTCAACCGGCAGGCGCGGCGCATCGAGCACCTCTTTGATGGGCCTGAGCTTATCAGCAGGCACCGGCTTTGGCTGCAGTCCTTCGCTGTCCCAAACGACGCCAATGACAGTGCGCGGCCCCAGCGGCACTTTCACAAAGCTACCAGGCGGCGGTGGGTCATCTGGGGCAAGGTATTCCAACACACCCAGTTGCACTGCAGGCGTTAAGACAGGCAGGCGGGTCACGGGCGCAGACATAATTCTTGCAAAGTGACGCGCACACCGCGCTGGGCCAAGCGGAAAATGTCATTTTCCCCCGCTTGTTTTCGCGCCGTGACCGCGATACCGTTCAGCATAAACAAAAAAGAAAAGCAGAGGGCGCCCCCATGAAGTTTTTTGTCGATACCGCTGATGTTGATGACATCAAGGAAATGAGCGCGACGGGGTTGCTCGATGGCGTGACCACCAATCCTTCCCTGATTCACAAGTCTGGTCGGGATTTCATGGAGGTGACGAAGGAAATCGCAGCCATCGTCGATGGACCCGTCAGTGCTGAGACTGTCGCCCTTGACCACGAGACCATGCTCAAAGAAGGCCTGAAGCTCGCCAAAATCGCAGACAATATTGCTGTGAAAGTGCCGCTAACCTTAGACGGCCTGAAAACCTGCAAAGCGCTGCGGTCAGAGGGCATCATGGTGAATGTCACACTGTGTTTCTCCGCCAACCAAGCGCTGCTGGCCGCCAAGGCGGACGCGACTTTTATTTCTCCCTTTGTGGGCCGGCATGATGATGTGAGCTTTGATGGCATGGACCTGATTGCCGACATCCGCACCATCTACGACAATTATGACTTTGAAACCGACATCCTGGTCGCAAGCATTCGCCATCCTGTCCATGTGCTGGAATCCGCCCGCCTTGGCGCGGATGTGGCGACCATGCCGCCTGGCGTCATCCGCAAACTCTTCAGCCACCCGCTCACGGACAAAGGCCTTGAGGGCTTTTTGAAGGACTGGGAAGCCACTGGACAAACCATCCTCTAATGGGACGCAACGCAGCAGGAGCCCCCTCGCCCTATGACACAATCGCCTAAGCCGCAAGCAGATGATGAGACCGAGCCCCTCGCAGCGCGGCTGACCGATAATGATGTGGCAGCGTTTTTAGAAGCCAGACCGGATTTCTTCTTAGACAATCCCGATATCCTCACGGCGCTTGAATTGCCGCCCCGCACGAGCGAAAGCGGCATTACCGATTTTCACGCCTATGCCCAGTCGGCTCTGCGCGAGAAAATCAAAATCCTGCAGAGCGTCCAAGATGATTTAACTGGCATCATCCGCGATAATATCCGCACCCAGGAAACGATCCATGAGGCCGTTCTGGCTGCCATGGAAGCGCCGGACAAAGAGGCGTTTTTGCACTGTGTGCTGCAGCGCTGGAGCGATATTTTAGACGTGGAAGCCGTCGCTCTGGGACTGCTCGAGCCACCAGCGGAGAAACTGCCCAGCGGCAATCTCACAGCGATGACAGCACAAGAGATTGACGCGCGCTTTGATGGCAGCGAGGTGGGCGGCGGCGATCCCAACACTCTCTTTTTAAATGTGGAGGGCGATGAAACGCTTTTCGGCCCAGCAGCACCGCTGATTCAAAGCTGCGTGCTCATGCGCATGCGCGGCGATGAAAGCACGCTTGGCATTTTAGCGCTTGGCTGGCGCGAGAAAGATGGCTTTGGCCCTGGCCGTGGGACGGAGACACTACAATTCCTCACCCGCAGTTTGGCGGCTTTGATTGACCAATAAGGCGCTCACATCGCCGGCCATTGCAGCGCTCAGCGATTGGCGCAAAGCAATGGCAGCGTCCGGCCATTTCGCCGCTCACACACAGACGGCCTATGTGATTGATACCGAGCAGTTCCTCACCTTCATAACGGACCATGGGGGAGGAAACCCAAGCCTTGCTGACCTGCAGGCCATCACCATCGCTGATTTACGCGCGCTTTTAAGCCATTGGCGCCGCAGCGGCCTTGGCGCGGCAAGCTGTGCACGCAAGCTCTCATCCGTGCGCGCTTTCTATCGCTATCTTGAGGACAGCGGCGTCGCCCCGCCCCCTGCCCTTGCGCTGATTCAAACACCAAAACTGCCCAAACGTACACCCCGGCCGGTCGATGAAGCAGCCAGCGCTGCACTGACCGCGTTGGCACGCGAAGGCTCCAAGAAGCAGGCCCCTTGGATTGGCGCGCGCGATTGCGCCGCCCTCATGCTGCTCTACGGCGCGGGCCTTCGCATTTCAGAATCGCTCGCGTTGACGCCTGCTGATGTGGACGGCGACATGTTGCGCATCGTTGGCAAAGGCAACAAAACCCGGCTTGTGCCTCTGCTCCCTGCCGTGGCCGCCGCCATCGACGCCTATCGCACGCTGTGCCCGCATGTGCTGGGGGAGAACGACAAGCTGCTGCGCTCTGTTCGCGGCAGGCCCCTTGGAGCAACGGCAGTTCAAACGCTTGTACGCCAATTGCGCGGCGCGCTGGGGTTACCCGATAGCGTGACGCCGCATGCGCTGCGTCACAGTTTCGCAAGTCACCTGCTCAGTCATGGCGCTGACCTGCGGGTCATCCAAGACCTGCTCGGCCATGCGAACCTATCGACGACGCAAATCTACACCAAAGTGGAAACACAGCAGCTGGTGGACACCATCCAGCATTTCCACCCGCGCGGCTAGCGATACACCCGCTTATTCAAACTCCATAATCACCGCGTCGACAGCCAGGCTATCGCCAGCCTCAGCGAGGATTTTAGAAACAGTGGCTTTGCGTTCCGCGCGCAGGATGTTTTCCATCTTCATGGCCTCGACAACGGCAAGCGCCTGGCCAACCTCAACGCTGTCGCCTTCTTTCACATCGACACGCACGATGAGGCCCGGCATGGGGCAGAGCAGCATGTTGGAGGTATCGGGCGCGACCTTCTCGAGCATGTGTTGAGATAGCTCAGCAATGCGGCTTGGAAGCACCGACACATCTACTTTCGTACCATTGGCTGACATGTGATAGCCCGTCGGCGTGCGGTCGATTTTAATGGTGATTTCACCAGCGCCCACCGTGCCCTTAAAGCGGACATCCCCTGGCCGCCAAGCATCATCGACGACGACTTCTGTCCCATCAATGGTGACCAGCCAATGGTCGCTTTGCCCCGCCACGCTGACCGCATGCTCACTGCCAGCAATCTTGACCAGACGGTCTGGACCATAAGGCAAAACCTGCGGTGTGCTTTGGCCTGAAATACGCGAGGCGCGGCCCACTTCAATGGCATTGCAGACCGCGGCAACGGCTGCAAAGCGGGTTCTCAAGTCATCGCTCAGCGGTGCGCCTTCAAAGCCGTCGGGATATTCCTCAGCGATAAAGGCGGTGGTGATGTTGCCACTGCGGAAGCGCTCGTGCTGCATGACGGCATTGACGAAATCAATATTGTTGCCGCAGCCGCGCACATAATATTCGTTGAGCGCATCGATTTGCATGTCGATGGCCTCAATGCGCGTAGGCGCCCAGGTGCATAGCTTGGCGATCATAGGGTCGTAGAACATGGAGATCTCCGAGCCTTCGATCACGCCAGTGTCCACACGCACTTTGCCATCGCCCTTCGGCCCTTCTTCAGGCGCGATGTATTTCACCAAGCGGCCGATGGCGGGCAAGAAGTTGCGATAGGGGTCTTCGGCATAAACACGGTTTTCAATGGCCCAGCCATTGATGCCGATATCATCCTGCGTGAACGGCAGCTTCTCGCCAGCGGCCACGCGTATCATGTTTTCAACCAAGTCCACGCCGGTGATAAGCTCTGTGACTGGATGCTCCACCTGCAAGCGCGTGTTCATCTCCAGGAAGTAAAAAGATTTGTCTGCGCCGACGACGAACTCGACCGTGCCAGCCGAGAAATAGCCAACGGCCTTTGCCAGCGCGACGGACTGTTCGCCCATGGCTTTGCGCGTTTCAGGATCAATGAAGGGGCTCGGCGCCTCTTCCACGACCTTTTGGTGGCGCCGCTGAATGGAGCATTCGCGCTCATTGAGATAGACAACATTGCCATGCTGGTCGCCAATGAGTTGGATTTCAATATGGCGCGGCTCGACAACGAATTTCTCAATGAAAATCCGCCCATCACCGAAGGAGGCAATGGCTTCATTGCGGGCACTGTCAAAATTCTCGTGCACTTCCTGCTCAGAATAGGCAATGCGCATGCCCTTCCCGCCGCCGCCAGCAGAGGCTTTAATCATCACAGGATAGCCGATGTCCGCTGCGATTTTGACGGCTTCGTTCGCATCTTCAATCTCGCCGATATAGCCTGGGACGGTTGAGACGCCGGCTTCGTTAGCGATTTTCTTAGACTCGATTTTATCGCCCATAGCGGCGATGGCTTTGGCGGGTGGGCCAATGAAAGCAATGCCCGCTTCATCCAGGGCTTTGGCGAAGCTCTCGCGCTCAGACAGGAAGCCATAGCCAGGGTGCACTGCCTCAGCGCCGGTGTCTTTGCAGGCTTGGATGATTTTATCGGCAAGCAAGTAGCTTTGCGCGGCGGGCGGTGGGCCCAAGTGGACGGCTTCATCGGCCATTTCCACATGCAAGGCTGCCTCATCGGCATCGGAATACACAGCCACCGTTTTGATGCCCATCTTCTGGGCTGATTTAATCACCCGGCAGGCAATTTCACCGCGGTTGGCAATCAGGATTTTCTTAAACATCTGCGTAATTCTCCCCTGGACCTAAAGCGGCAGGTTATTGTGTTTTTTCCACGGCCTTTCTTCGCGCTTGGTGCGCAGGCGGCGCAGGGCGTGGGCGACGCGGCGGCGGGTGGAATGGGGCATGATGACCTCGTCAATGAAGCCCTTTGAGGCGGCGACAAAGGGATTGGCAAAGCGGTCTTCATATTCCTGCGTGAGCTCAGCGATTTTATCGGCGTCGCCCGCGTCTTTGCGGAAGATAATTTCCACGGCGCCTTTCGCGCCCATCACGGCGATTTCGGCAGTGGGCCAGGCGTAATTCACATCAGCTTTCATGTGCTTGGAGGCCATCACAACATAGGCGCCGCCATAGGCTTTGCGGGTAATGACTGTGATTTTGGGGACGGTCGCTTCGCCATAAGCAAACAGCAATTTCGCGCCGTGCTTGATGATGCCGCTATGCTCTTGGCCCACGCCAGGCAGGAAGCCGGGCACATCCACAAAGGTGACGATGGGAATGTTGTAGCAATCACAAAAACGAATGAAGCGCGCGCCTTTTTTGGCGGAGTTGATGTCTAGCACACCAGCCAGGTGCATGGGCTGGTTGGCGACGATGCCAACGGTTTTGCCTTCAATGCGGCCAAGGCCAATGATGATGTTTTGCGCATGGCCTGGCTGCAGTTCAAAGAAGTCGCCTTCATCCAGCGTCTTCTTGATAAGCTCGTGCATGTCATAAGGCTGGTTCGGGTTTGGCGGCACCAGCGTATCGAGGCTCATTTCCAGGCGCTCAGGATCGTCAAAGGTCGGCACCTCGGGCGGGGCTTCGCGGTTGTTGAGCGGCAAGAAGTCAAAGAAGCGGCGCGTCTCTAGCAGGGCTTCAACATCATTCTCTAGCGCTAAGTCCGCGACGGACGATTTCGTGGAGTGGGTGATAGCCCCGCCGAGCTGCTCTTGGCTGACTTCCTCATTGGTCACGGTTTTGACCACGTCAGGGCCAGTGACGAACATATAGGAGCTGTCTTTGACCATGAAGATGAAGTCCGTCATGGCGGGGGAATAGACTGCCCCGCCAGCGCAGGGGCCCATGATGAGGGACAGCTGCGGGACCACGCCTGAGGCTTCAATATTGCGCTGGAAGACATCGCCATAGCCGGCCAGCGAGTTCACGCCTTCCTGAATGCGCGCGCCGCCGGAATCATTGAGGCCAATGACGGGGCAGCCAGCTTGCAACGCCATATCCATGATTTTGCAGATTTTGCGCGAGTGGGCTGCGGACAGAGAGCCACCAAAAACAGTAAAATCCTGGCAGAAGACATAGACCATGCGGCCATTAATGGTGCCGCAGCCCGTGACAACGCTATCGCCAGGCACGCGCTGCTCAGCCATGCCGAAATCGGTGCAATCATGCTCGGCAAACATGTCGGTTTCTTCAAAGCTGCCTGGGTCAAGCAGCACGTCCAAACGCTCCCGCGCAGTCAGGCGGCCTTTGGAGTGCTGGCTATCAATGCGTTTCTGGCCGCCCCCTAAGCGTGCCTGGGCGCGCTTTTCTTCAAGAATTTCAAGGATATGCCGCATGAATGCCCTCCAGAAACCAAAACCAGGCACAGTACGCTTGCACTGGACGCCTTAAAACAATCGACGCTTTCTATAGGTTCAGAAACCTATGGAAAAGTTGCCTTCTTATATAGGGGACTAGAGTTTAGTCCAGAAGCGAACGGCAGCCAGGAAATCCTGGTGTTTTTTTTCCAGCGCCTGCCGGGCTTCCTCATCTTCCCCCCAGCGAGTC
>JBCCDR010000074.1:0-9865 GCA_039030675.1 Pseudomonadota bacterium
CATCGCTCAGCGGCGTACCATCGGCTTTGGAGGCCTGCGTCAAAGCGGTGAGAATATCTTCGCGCGGCTGTTTGCGGCGCTCTTTGATGTGGCTGTGAATATAGTGCTGAAATTCCACCCCGCGCTCAGCCACATTGATTTCATCCGCTTCCGACAGGTTGCCGGCAAAGGGATGGGCCCAGGCTTCTGACCAGATTTTCAGCTGCGGCATATCCTCCAGCGGAAAGCCAATCATCTTGGTGATCACGGTGACGGGCAAGGGAACAGCGAATTGCGCGACAAATTCAGCCTCGCCGCGCTCCAGCATAGCGGCGATCAGGGTGTCGCAGGTCTCTTCAATGAAGGGCGCGATTTTCCGCAGGCCTGCGCCTCTAAAGAAAGGGTCGACAATGGAGCGATAGGCCCGCTGGGCTGGGGGGTCGAGCGACAGCGGATGCCACCGTCGCCACCCTTTGTCGAGGTAAATCTGCTTTGCCGAGTCATATTGAAACAGCACGGCGGCCCCATGCTTTTCATGCTCGTTGGAGAACGTCTCGCTGTCGCGCAAAACGCCATAGACGTCTTCATAGCGGCTGAGCACATAAATGTTGGTGCCTGGGATGTGATAGACCGGCGCGTCTTCTTGCAGGGCCGCATAGGCGGGATACCAGTTCTCCTGCGTTTCGGGCGAAAACAGATCAAGTGTTTTAATGTCCATGCGCGCTCTCCCCCGTCGCTCATCCTCGCTGCGCTAAAATCACTAGCTTTACGCCGGATGCACTATGCGAAACCTTTGCGGCCATCACCACTGACGGAAAGGGCAGCAACATGGCGTCATTCATCGTTCGTATTGGCATCAAGACCGGGCTTGAAGGCGAGTTTGAAAAGATCGTGACGGAGATCTACCACGCCACGCACCGCGACGAGCCAGGCTGCCGCCGTTATGAGTATTGGCGCTGCCAGACCCCCGGGCATTATTATTGCCTGCTCAGTTTTGACACCTATGCAGACTTCCTTATCCATCAAACCAGCGACCATCATGAAAAGGATGCCAAAAGGCTGGTTGAGATTATCGAGACCTTTGAGATGGAGTGGCTCGACCCCATGCTTCAGGTCGATGGTCTGAAGCCAACTGTTGAAGCGGCGGTTCCTGACGATGCTGACGATCTGACCAAACACTATGCTGCCCAGTTTGAAGTCCAGGTCGCAGCGTGGTGGGCTGCCATGCGTGCGGCATAGTCAAGCGAGGAATAAAAAAAAGCTCCAGGTCTTTGCAAACCTGGAGCCCAGTCCTGGGAAGATTTTTATGAATTAGTGTGCGTGGGCGCCTCCCGCGCCGGCTGGGATACGGATATCCTCAACCATGGCTTGGACCTCTTCGGGCGGTGCGGAGGTGACCATGGCGACGCCGTAGGCGACTGCAAAGTTCACCACCATGCCGATGGAGCCAATACCTTCTGGCGAGATGCCAAACAGCCATTGGTCAGCCGTGCCCCCCATAAACTTGAAGTACACGATATAGCCCATGGTGAAGATGAGGCCTGCGACCATGCCAGCGATGGCGCCTTCCTTGTTCATCCGCTTGGAGAAAATCCCCATGAAGATGACTGGGAAGAGGCTGCACGCTGCTAGGCCAAAGGCCAGAGCCACCACTTGTGCTACAAATCCGGGAGGATTGATGCCGAAGTAGCCGGCGATGACGATGGCTACGACGGCAGCACCGCGAGCGGCCATCAGCTCTTGCTTGTCGGAGATATCCGGCATGATGGATTTCTTCAGCACATCATGGCTGATGGCTGTGGAAATCACCAAGAGCAGACCAGCAGCGGTGGAGAGCGCAGCGGCAACGCCTCCAGCCGCCACCAGAGCAATCACCCAGCTGGGCAATTTGGCAATCTCTGGATTGGCCAGAACCATGATGTCACGGTCCACATAAACCTCATTGGCTGAGTCTGTGGGCGTGTTGGTCACAACCCGCTCACCGCTGGCGCCTTGGCCTTCGGCAAAGCTCGGCTTGCCATCAAAGGGCGCGCCAGAACGGTATTGGATTTTACCGTCTTGGTTTTTGTCCGCCCAGCCGATGAGGCCAATGCCTTCCCAGCTTTTCACCCAATCAGGGGTGGCCGCTGCGTCAGCGGTTTCGCCTGCATAGGCCGTCTCATTCACATTCTCGACGAAGTTCAGGCGGGCAAAGGCTGCCACGGCTGGCGCTGTCGTATAGAGAATGGCGATGAACACCAGAGCCCAACCGGCAGAGATGCGGGCATCAGACACCTTAGGCACGGTGAAGAAGCGCACAATCACATGCGGCAGGCCAGCAGTACCGACCATGAGGGCCAGCGTGATGGCAAACACGTCGATCATCTGCTTGCCGCCCTGGGTGTATTCTCGGAAACCGAGATCCACCAAGACACTATCAAGTTTCTGAAGGACTGTGACGCCGCTGGAGACTTCAGAGCCAAGGCCCAGTTGCGGGATAGGATTGCCCGTGACCAGCATGGAGATGAAGATGGCGGGCACCATGTACGCGAAGATGAGCACGCAGTATTGCGCGACCTGCGTATAGGTGATGCCTTTCATGCCGCCTAGGACGGCATAGAAGAACACGATCGCCATACCAATGACGACGCCCCATTCAATCTCCACATCCAAGAAGCGCGAGAACACCACGCCCACACCGCGCATCTGCCCCGCCACATAGGTGAAGGAGATGACGATGAGGCACAGCACGGCGATCAAACGCGCGGCTTTGGAATAGTACCGTTCCGCCACAAAGTCAGGCACAGTAAATTGGCCGAATTTGCGTAAGTACGGCGCCAGCAGCAGCGCTAAAAGCACATAGCCGCCGGTCCAACCCATCAGGTAGACCGAGCCGTCATAGCCAGCAAAGGCAATGATGCCTGCCATGGAGATAAAGGACGCCGCAGACATCCAGTCAGCAGCGGTGGCCATGCCGTTTGCAATGGGGTGAACCCCGCCGCCAGCGACATAGAATTCTTTGGTGCTGCCTGCGCGCGCCCAAATGGCAATGCCAATGTAGAGCGCGAAGGAGAGCCCAACGAAGATATAGGTTAAGACTTGTGTCGACATGATTTTGGCTCCGCTCTAGTCGTTCACGCCAAAGTCACGCTCGATTTTGTTCATGCGGATCACATAAACGAAAATCAGGGCGACAAAGGTGTAGATCGCGCCTTGCTGCGCAAACCAAAAGCCGAGCGGCATGCCCATAAAGCTAATGGCATTGAGCTGCTCCACAAATAAAATGCCGCAGCCAAATGACACGATGAACCACACCGTCATGAGCTTAAGCAGCAGACTGATATTGGCTTTCCAATACGCGTCGGCGACACTGCTGTCCGGCTTTTGCTGGTTGTGTGTTTTATCCACTTCCACGGGCTCCCCCCCAAACATGTGCAAAGGCCACCATGGCCTGAGCTTCCTCCAAAGTCCCTTCCGCGGCGAAAATGCCACGTCGAGATGCTGGAAGAGTATCAAGGCAAAGGGAAGAGGGTTAGACGACTTTAGTCTAAGGCTGGGTTTGCCTGGCTTGGTTGGGGTATTTGCCAAGCCCCAAAATGAGCAAGGAGCTGAGTGCGAACAGGGCTGCGCAGGCTGCGAAACTGGCCGTATAGCTGCCGGCGACATCATAGCCCAAAGCAAATAAAGCAGGCGCGCTTCCGCCCGCGACGGCAAGCGCGATGTAGAAGACACCATAGAGCTTTGCGTAGTGCGCTAGGCCGAAATAGCGGGCGGTGAAGAACGCCAGCAAATCCAATTCCGCGCCGGCGGCAAAGCCAATGAGGAGCGCGGCGATGCTGGCGGAAAGGCCGCTGGGCGCGCCCATGAGAATGATGCAGGCGATGATCGGAAGGGCGGTGGCGACAGCGGCAACCCCGGGCGCCCACACCCTATCAATAAGCCAGCCAATCACCAGCCGGCCGGCCATGAGCGCGAGACCGACCAAGCTTGCGACTTTAGCAGCCGCGCTAGCGTCAAAGCCGCCGTCACTGAGCGCAGGGATGAGATTTGGGATGATGCCGGACACGGCTAAGTACACACAGAAGATGGAGGAAAGCAGCAGGTAAAACCGGGGCTGTCTGGCCGCCTCTTGGAGCGTGAAGCCCCACTGTGCTGCGGCCTCCTCTTCTTGGGCTTGCCCGTCCTTTAAGAACAGGAAGGCCGCTGGAAAGGACAGCAGCAAAACGAGTGCGGCAAGACCTAAAAAAACGGCGCGCCAGCCATAAGCGCTTAAAACCCACAGCGCAAACTGCGGGGCTAAGACCGCGCAGAGCCCTGTGCCTGTGAGCGCAAGACCAAGTGCCAGGCCGCGCTGCGCAACAAACCGGCCAGCAATGGCCCGCGTCCAGGTCACCGGGTTGGTGCCCGCGCCGAGCAAGGAGATGGCTGCAAAAGCGGCGTAAAAAGTCCAGACGGAAGCGGTTACTAAACTCGCAAGCGCAAATGCGATGCTCAGGCCGATGATGCTTGGCAAGGCGACCCGGCGCACGCCGTAGCGGTCTGTCAACAAGCCGATGATGGGCGCGGAGATGGCGCCGCAGCCGGTTGAGAAGAGGATCGCCTGCTGGATTTGCGTGCGGCTCCAGCCGAAGTCCGCTTCCAGCGGCGCGATGAGCACGCCGATGGTGTAAAACGGCAGGGCAATGGCGCTGAGCCCAACGCCGATGGCGCAGGTGAGTACCAGCGGCCAGCCATCGCGCAGTTCTCCTTTTCGTGCCAACCTGTCAAATCCTTGTCTCACTTTGCGAACGGCCTATAGCTACAAAGGCGCGGCAGTCAACAAAAGCGAGGCGACGAATGCAGTTAGGGTTGAAGGGCAAGCGGGTCCTCGTCACGGCGGGTAGCCAAGGCTTGGGGCTGGCCTGCGCGAAGGGATTTGCTGAGGAAGGCGCTGACGTTGCCATTTGCGGGCGCACGCAAAGCGCGCTTGATGCCGCCGCTCAGCAGATTGACGGTCTGCGCACCTTTGTTGCCGATGTGAGCAAGCCCGCTGACATTGAGGCCTTGATGGACGCCGTCGGGGATATCGACATTTTGGTCGCCAATGCCGGCGGCCCGCCGCCTGGCCCTTTTGATGCACTGAGTGAAGCCGATTGGAAGGCCGCCTTTGACCTCACCATGATGTCTGCCGTCCGTCTCGCTGCCCGCGCGCTGCCTGCCATGCGCGCGCAAAAATGGGGCCGCGTACTCATCATCTCGTCCTATGGCGTCAAGCAGCCGGTGCCTGGGCTGTCCCTCTCCAACACCATGCGCATGGGCGTTCTGGGCTGGGCGAAAACGCTGGCGAGCCAAGTGGCCGGCGATAATGTGCTGGTGAACACCCTGTGTCCTGGCTGGACAGCGACGGACCGTGTCACCAGCTTGCTCACGCAAAAGGCCGAAACAGATGGCAATGCGCTGGCCGACCAGGAAGCGGACATCGCGGCTCAAGTGCCGCTGGGCCGACTTGGGCAGCCCCATGAGCTTGCCAATCTCGCGGTTTTTCTTGGCAGTGAGGCGGCGAGCTATATCACGGGCTCGGCTATCGCTGTCGATGGCGGCCTGGTGGCGGGATATTAGAGATGAGCCTTCAAGATGCAGCGGTTATCGATGTGCATGCCCATGCCGTTTTAGAAGAGACTATGGGCGCGGCGGGTTCTTTTGGCCCAACCCTGACGGATACAGACGACGGCCCGCTCTTCCGCATCAGCGACTATTTGCTGCGCAATGTACGCTATCGCGGCAGCGCCTTTATGGACCCGCAGGTGCGGTTGGCGGCGATGGATAGTTCCGGCATTGATTACCAGCTGCTCTCGCCAAATCCGCTGACGTATTTCCATTATATCCCAGCGCCAGAAGCCATCCAGTTTTGCCGCATCCACAATGATGCTTTAGCTGAAGTCGTCGCAGGCAATCCAGCGCGCTTTGGCGGCCTTGCAGCGCTGCCGATGCAAGACATTGACGCGGCCTGCGCTGAGCTGCGCCGCAGCGTTGAAGAACTGGGCATGCTCGGCGCTATGATTGGCAGCGACTTTCCCGGCGGGCTCGATAGCGAAGCGATGGACAGCTTCTATCAGACCGTCACGCAGCTGAACGTGCCGCTGTTCATACACCCTGCGCCCATGGGCATTGATGGGCCCGCTGGCCCGGCGGCTTTGGCGCGCTATGAGCTGGACATCATGGCTGGTTTTACGGGCCAGGAAACAGCCGCCGTTGCAACGCTGCTCTTCTCGGGCATTTTGTTGCGCCATCCAGATTTGGATATCTGCATCAGCCATGGCGGCGGCGCGTTTGCGCTGGTCTACAACCGCCTGAAGAATGCCGCTCACAAGCGGCCCTGGGCGCCGGAGGCCATACGCGACGGCGATACCTTCGACGCACTGGCGGCGCGCTTGTGGTTCGACATTCACATGCATGATGATGCGGCGGTGGACATGCTCGCCAGCCGCGTGGGCACGCAGCGCATGGTCTACGGCACCAATTTCGCCGGCTGGGATTCGCCCAAACAATACCGCCCGCCGTCCGTGGATGTGGCGCTGGCGGACAATGCCCGCCGGCTCCTTAGGGCGTCGTGACGCAGACGGGGTAGCGACCCCAATTGGGCCGCGACGTATTGGTCGCCGGTTCTGCCGGGTCGCCAGGGTCCGGCCGCGCCCCAAGCGCTAGCAGTTTCAGCACGAGCAACGTGACAATGCCATATTGCCGGTCTTCTTCCGGCGTGCCGGGACGAATGAGCACACCGCCGTCCAGCTCTTGTCCCAGGCAAGAATGCACGCCCGTTCCAAAACTCAGGCCCGAGGCCGGGACGCCTTTGGGGCGCTCGCGCTCTGGGTTAAACGCATTAGCATCGTCCCCAAAGACATCCTGGTTTCGGTTTGCGGTAAACAAGTCCAGCTTGATGGTCTCGCCCGCTGGCTCATGAGCGGGGCAGTGTTGGCGCAGAGCTTCTGGGCTGGCGGGGTGCAGCCGCAAGCTTTCATGCACGCAGCGCTGCACAAAGATGAGGTCGTTTTCGACCCTTTCCCAACGCGCGTCATCCTCGCCCGCCCAGCTATAAATCTCATGGAGGCTATGCACCATGGCATTGGCCGTGGAATGGGAGCCGGCCTGCATATAAAAGCCCATCTCGCGCAGCAGCACATCGCTTGAAAGGGGGGCTTTATCCTCGTTTTTCAAGAGCACTGTCAGCACATCACGCGGTAAGTCTTCAGTGCCATTCTCCAGCAGCGCTTTGCGCCGCGCGATGGAGGGCTGCAGGAACCGTTCGTCAAAGCGCGCAAGCGCGGCTTTGACCTCCTCTTCCACCTCGCGAGCCGGGCGCGTAGAGTGGATCATGGTCGCGCCTTCGGAGAAGGTTTTGACCATGGCCAGCAGGTCTTCCGTTTCATCGATGGATTTTTCTGACCGGTCAATGCCTGCAAAGTCGGCGGTTAAGTTAATGGTGACGCGGTAGCCAAATTCCATCAAATCCAGCCGGCCGGTCGTCAGCATAGGCGTGAGCGTTTCTTCCAGCGTGCGGGGGAAGACGTCTTGCTCGTAATACTTAAAGAAGCTGCGCCCAAACACCCGCATCTCCAGGCGCCGCCGCTGGGTGTGCGCTGGGCCGTGCAGCGTCAGGAGGACACTGTCCATGATGACGGCGCCAGCGTCATACAGCGCCTGGCGCATGTCAGAATCGCGCAGGGCGTTTTGGCAGGCGTCATAATCGCTGAGCGTTCTCACGGTCCTTTGGTGTCCTCTGGCAGTCCAAACATCAAAAACGCATTGCCTGGCTCGTGATAATATAGGCCATAGCCAGAGTTGGCCGCCAGATAGCCTTTGGATGCAGCAACGCCTGGGCCGCTCATGCCGCCGCCCTTTGCAGCAAGGCCATTGACGCCGGTGACGGTCTGTGTGGTGTCATGCGCCCAAAGGATGCGGCCGGTGGCTTTGTCATAGGCACGTAGATATCCATCCAGATGCCCGGCGATCACGCCGCCTTCAAAGGCTGTCAGCGCTGCGGAGACACCGGGGTCGCAAAATGGTCTGTCTTCACTGCAGAGGTTCTCCTGAACAGCCGACCATAAGATGCGACCGTCTTGGGCGCTTAAAGCATGGACGCCTGGCCGTGCCAGCGCCGGGTCGAGTACGTCACCATTGCGCGTATTGTTCATATCGTTGATCGGCACGTAGAGAACATCGCCATCCGCCGCTAGCCCGAAGTGCACACCGCCTTGGATGCTGCCGCGGCCGACCTTGGTGCTCCAAAGCAGCGCGCCCTTATTGTCGGGGTCGAGGCCGTACACATGGCCGTTTTTGTGTCCTGCAATGAGGATATCGCCGCCGCTGGGCAAGTCCACCAGAAGGATACTGGCGCTATGGTCAAAATCCGGGCCGTCTTCTTTGGGGCAATTGGGGTTGCTCTCCATCATGCAAGCCACATTCCATGCATCGCCGGCGATCGTTTGGCGCTGCCAGACGCGTTTGCCGGTCTTGATATCGACAGCGAATATGGCATCGCTATTGGGCCCCGCCGGAGAAGAGTAATTCTCCCCCGTGCCCACATACAGAACCCCGCGTTTCTCATCGAGCATTGGGCTGATCCAAATGGGCGCGCCGGATGGCGCCATAATGGGCGTGCCAACAGGCGTCTCGCCGACCTCCTTGGCTTGCTCTGGAATGGGATAGAAGCGCCACTTCTCAGCGCCTGACTGCGCATCCAGCGCTGCGAGTGACCCGCGGAAGGTACAGCAGGCATAGGCAGGGTCTGCGGCTGGGATAACCTCCAGCGACGAGACAGGCGCATAGAGGGTGCCGTCATGATAGAGCGGAGAGCCGGTCAAGGTAGCACTTGGGTGGTCGTCTAATTTCACCTGCCACATCAGCGCGCCGGTCAACGGGTCGAGCGCGTAAAAGTTTGCGATGATGTCCCCAAAGTAGAGGCCTGGTGCTTCAGGGTCGGTTGACAGCACCATGGCCGTGCGTACTTCCGCTGATGCCTCAAAACGCCAGCGCAGGCATCCGGAGGCAGCATCAAAAGCATAAACGTTGCCATCTGCGCTGCCGACATAAACTGCGCCATAGCCAAAGGCAGGCTGCGAGCGGGCGCGTGTGGCGCCGGGGAAGGCAAAGGCCCATTTCAGTTCCAAAGCAGCTGTATCTGTCGCCACCATGCCCGCCACATCCTGCGCGATCATGCGCCGCGCATCATGGCCCCAATTCACAGCCGCAGGCGGGTCGGCTTTGTCAAAAACAGCCGCGCGGCCTTCACACACCGGCGGATTTGGCACCGGCGGCAAGCCGCCTGACACCGGCTGGCGGGTGATATATTCCGCGATTTGCAGATGCTGCGTCTCGCTCAGAGCGCTGGCCTGGGCCGTCATCACACCGCCTGCCATGGCGTTCACAATGGCGCGCGGCGGCATCATTTCAAGCCAATTAAAATGTGGCGCTTTTGCAACACCGCCCTGATGACAATAGGCACAGTTTTGCGCGTAGAGCGCAGCGCCTGGCAAAGCGTCCCTGTCAGCAATGAGCGTGTCCGTTGTCGCAAAGTCGTCTGTTGAACTCAACGTTTCGGCAGGAATGTCAGCATTTTGCGCCGTTTTTTCAGGCGCTAGGCACGCGCTGGCAAGAAGGCCGAACGCAGCGACGCAGGCTAGTTTAGAACGATTCAACAAAAACATCACATCTGCGCCTTGTCTGTCACATAACTGATAGGGTCACAATGATTGATTTCGTCGCTTTCAGACCATATGGACATCAAGAAAACCAACTGGGGAGGTGTGTCATGTCGACGTTCATGACCAAGACTGTTCTTTTTGCTAGCGCGGCTGCGGCTGCGCTAACAGGCGCAACGATAGCCCAAGCGCAAGAAGTGATGGGCTTTGAAGAAATCATTGTTCGCGCC
>JBCCDR010000075.1:0-9824 GCA_039030675.1 Pseudomonadota bacterium
GCAGGCCATCTTCACCCTCCGTACTTACCCAGGGAGACCAGCGCCGCGCCCAGCTGGCCAAACGCTTTAGCGCTGCTGTATCGGCATGAGGGTCTGCCTCAACCACCTTGATGTGTGGGCACAACGCGCGGGCATCCACCATGCGCTGGCCGCGGCTGATGCCTTCTGCATGGGCTGCTGGATTGAGGCCATAGACGACAGGGCCATGCTGTGCTGGCTGCGCAAGCACAAGCGGCGTCTCATCATCTTGCGCATTATTGGCTCTGAGCAGCCGTTCCAGCGGCCAGTGGGGCAGCCAGAGGGACAGCATACGGCGGCGCAAGGTCTTTATTTGACTGCTGGTCATCGGTGGCTGTAAGGACGTTGTCAGATCGGTCATAAAAGCATGTCCATTGGCTGGGCGCGCACAAACGGGTTTTAAAACGGTCCAGATGCCAGCCAGGGACGCCAGGCGCTGCTGCATCATCGCCATTGAGAGCGCTTGGCTGGCTGGTGACGACCCAGCGCTCATGCGCGCCAGAGGCCGGGCGCGTGCCTTCACTGGCAGAGCCATAGCGCAGCAACAGGGCCGGTGTTTTTCCAATCTGTGCAGCACGTTGCAGCCGCTTTGTTGCCGTAAAACTTAAAGCTTTAGGCGCGCCCCAAATCTCTCCAATCACCGTCTGTGCAGCGCCGGAGAGAAGCGCTTCTTCCATGGCCCACAAAACCTCAGCCGCATCACGCAGCTTGAGGAAAGCCAAGCGCTCCAGCCCTGCACTGAACCCCGGCATATGGGGCATGCCTGCTTCTAAGGTGCTCATGCTATCTTGCGCCCAAATGATGAGCTGCTTTTGGGCAGCTGCCATTGTGGTTTGATCGGTAGATGCCGGCGAAGCGCTAAGCGCTGCAGCAAAGGCACTGGCAGCGCCATCACGCGCGCCATCCACCATGATTTCTGTGAGCGCATAAGGCGCCTTCAGAGTAGGCAAAGCGCCCTGGGCTACTGTGCGCGGCGTTAAATGACTGGCGCGCAGGAGCGGCGGCAGGCTGGGTTTAGCCGCTGACGTCTGCTTGGCGTTATTGGGCGCAACAAGTGTGAGGGCTGCAGGCGGATGCGTGACATGAGCATCACCCTCAAACTGATGACCAATGGTCAGTGATTGACTTTGCTGCGCCATAGCCATGACACACAGACTCCCGCACGGCCCTCCTCTATAAAGAAAAGCGACTCAGTTGTTCCTATTTTGTTCTAGTGTGCGTTTTTATAGAACAGAGTCAAGACGCCAAAGTGCTCCGGCTCCTCCTTCAAGGAAGCAAGCACTGCCGCGCAGATAGAAAAATATTGTGATTAACGGTTTTTTAATTTGGCCAGCTTCTACAAGGTTGCTAAGGCCACCCCATTGGTAAAAGCAAAGCGCGCCGCCCCATGTCGCCACCCCTCGTCCCGCAAAATGATGCGACAGCAGCGCCGCTAGCGCCCGTGCAACGAGACACAACGCCATCGCGGCTTTCGCTCGATTTTTTCGTCATTCTTGCCTGTATTTTTGATGGCCTCTCCATCTTAGCGGCGACTGTCATCGCCTACCGCACCAGCAGTGTCTGGGATGCTGAACAGGTGCAATCGGAGGGGTTATTCGCGCTTTCGATTTGTCTGGTCTGCGTTATAGCGCTCATCATTTACCGCGCTTATCGCCTGAATATTCTGCGCTCTCCCCTGCGGCACTTCTCAAAGATTGCCTTTCCTTTCCTCGGCGCGTTCGCTTTTGCGCTGCTGGCGATTGAAGCGGTTGTTGACCCGGTCTTTTTAACGGCGGAATGGCCCTGGAAAGCAGTGCTGCTGAGCCTGCTCTTCCTAGCGAGTGGACGCATGCTCCTGCTGTTTATGCTGCTGACGGCCTCACGGCGCGGCTGGGTGGCGCGGCGCGTGGCCATTTTAGGCGCTGGAGAACAAGGCAGCAGGCTGGTCAAACACCTAGAGCGCGACCACCTGCTGCTCAACCGCATCGTCGGCGTGTTTGATGATAGAACGCCGACAACAAACCGCGTCGCCGCAGACCTAGGCATCGCGGGCGGCGTTGATGCCCTGCTTGAGAGCGTCAAATCTGGCAAAGTCGATGACGTGATTATCGCACTGCCCTGGTTTGCCGAAAGCCGTTTGCGCGGCATTCTTGCTGACCTTGAAGCCTATGCGGTCAACATCCGCCTCAGCTCTGACCTGGCCGCCTTTCAGTTTCCCGGCAAGATGTCCACGGACGTCCTCACCGGCCTGCCGATGATTACCATCTCGGCCAATCCGCTGTCTGGATGGCGCCGGGTCATCAAAGTTCTGGAAGACCGCTTTTTGGGCACGTTCCTCTTGCTGCTCTTTTCCCCGCTGATGCTGATCATTGCAGCGGCTATCAAGCTGGATTCGCCAGGCCCTGTTTTCTTCCGCCAGCAGCGCCTGGGCTTTAACAATCGTTCTTTCAGCGTCTATAAATTCCGCTCCATGACGCATGGCCATGGCCAAGACAAAGACAAGACCAAACAAGCCACGCGGGAAGACCAGCGCATCACCCGCGTTGGCCGCCTCATCCGCCGCACCAGCCTGGATGAGCTGCCTCAGCTCTTTAACGTGATTGATGGCTCCATGAGCCTGGTGGGGCCGCGGCCGCACGCGATTGACCATAATATCGTCTTCGGCCAGCGCATTGATAAATATTTCAGCCGCCACAAGGTCAAACCCGGCATTACGGGGCTGGCGCAAATCAATGGCTTGCGGGGCGAAACGGACACTCTCGAAAAGATGGAGTACCGTGTGCGCTATGACCTGTACTACATTGAAAACTGGTCGGTTTTAATGGACTTGGAAATCCTTGCTCTGTCTGCCTTCATTGGCTTTTTTGGCCGCAACGCCTATTAAGACCTCATGCTAAGCGCGGTTGGTCTTGTGGGGGCGCTTGCCCTGCTGATTTGGCTGACGGTGCGCGGGCTGAATATCCTTATTGCTGCTCCCCTCTGCGCTGCGCTCGTGGCGCTGACCAGCAGCCTTGCCTGGTTGCCGCCGCTTGCCGCTGAAGGCGCGCCGGATTTTGCTACCAGCTATATGGCGGGTTTCACCAGCTTCTTTGCCGATTGGTTCCTCATGTTTCTGCTGGGCGCGATGTTCGGCGAGATCATGGGCCGCACGGGCGCTGCAGACGCGGTCGCGCACTGGATTGTTGATAAATTTGGCATCAAGCATGCGGTGCTGGCAGTTGTGGCAGCCTGCGCCGTGCTCACCTATGGCGGCGTGAGCGTGTTTATCGTCGCTTTCTCAGTCTATCCCATGGCTGTGAGCTTGTTTAAGCGCGCTGATCTACCGCGCCGCTTTATCCCCGGCGCCATGGCCTTTGGCTCGGTCACATTCACCATGACCTCAGCCGGCAGCCCGGAAATCCAAAACCTCATCCCCATGCAGTATCTGGGCACCAAGGCGACAGCGGCCTGGGAGGTCAGCCTGGTGGTCGCGGTACTTATGGCCGTGGCCGGGCATTTTTGGCTGAAGTCCATGATCGGCAAAGCCGTTGCCGGCGGGGAACGCTTTATCGAGCGCGCCGATGACCGGGAAGACTTGGGAATAGAGGATGCGCCAAGCGCTTTCGCAAGCCTGCTGCCCTTGATTGCGGTTTTGGCCGTCTTTCTGATCACGCAATACCCTGCCCTTATGCTTGGCTTCGGCGATGGCCTGCCCTCCAACGGTCTTGGCAAATGGGGGCTTGTGGTCGCGCTAGGAGCGGGCGTTTTGGCTGCCGCCGCTGTGGGCCGCAAACGCGCGTCTCAGATTCCGCAGGCGCTGTCTGTTGGGGCCGTCAGCGCTGTTATCGCCATTGTAAACACCTGTGCGGTGGTGGGCTTCGGTAGCATTGCAAAGCTGTCACCAGCTTTTCAAACTGCTCTTGTGGCGCTCCAGTCTTTGCCGGGTGACCCATTGATTGGGGCTGCCATTGCCGTCACGGTCATCGCTGCTTTGACAGGCTCGGCCAGTGGGGGGCAGACGATTGCCCTGCCACTCATTGCACCCAATTATCTAGAGGCTGGAGTGAACCCCAATGAGTTTCACCGCGTCGTCGCCATTGCGTCTGGCGCGCTCGATAGCCTGCCGCATAATGGCTATGTGGTCACCACCATTCGCGCCATCTGTGGGGAGACGCACAAAGACGCCTATGGCCCGCTTGGGGCTTTGACGGTGGTCGTACCGCTTGTTGGGCTGTGTATTGCCCTTGGGCTGTTTGTTCTGTTTTAAAAAGGCATGTCAGCTCTAGACCTTAGAACTTTTGACCTGCGTGCCTTGCCGGACGCGTTTTACAACAACCCCTTCCCCACCTACGCTGCTCTGCAAGCGCGCGAGCCGATCAAGCAGATGCCAGATGGCTCCCTGCTGCTCACGCGCTATGAGGACTGCATGCGCGTGTATCGCGACACGGGCACATTCAGCTCAGACAAACACAGCGAGTTCCTGCCAAAATTTGGCGATACGCCGCTTTTTGAGCACCACACTACATCCCTGGTCTTCAACGACCCACCGCTCCATACGCGCGTGCGCAAAATCATCATGGGTGCTTTGTCTGCCAGGGCCATGGCCTTGGTGGAAAGCCAAGTCACGCAGCTCGTCAGCCAGCTGCTGGATGACATGGAAGCTAAGGAGAAAGCCGGAGACCCCATCGACTTCGTCAGCGATTTCGCTGCTGCCATTCCCATCGAAGTCATTGGCAATCTTTTGGGCGTGCCCCATGCGCAGCGCGACCCCTTGAGAGGCTGGTCCCTCGCCATCCTTGGCGCTTTAGAGCCACAACTAACCCCTGAGCAGGAACGCACTGGCAATACGGCCGTGACAGCGTTTCTGGCCTATATACGCACGTTGGTTGAAGACCGGCGGCGCCACCCCGGCGATCCAGATCAAGACCTCCTCACACGCTTGATTGAAGGCGAACCACAGACCGGAACGCTGAGCGAGCCCGAGCTGCTGCATAACTGTATTTTCATTTTAAACGCCGGGCACGAGACCACGACCAATATCATCGCCAGCGCTGTTTCCCTCTTTGCGGAGAATATGGCCGCGCGCCAGATGCTGTTGGACGATATGAGCCTCATGCCACTGGCCATTGAGGAGTGTTTGCGCGTTGAAAGCCCCAATCAGCTTGGCAACCGCATCACGACGGAGGAAACCCATCTGGGTGATGTTCTCGTGCCAAAGGGCACCCGCATAACGCTGTGCATTGGCGCTGCAAACAGAGACGCGCAAGCCTTTGAGAAGCCTGAGCATTTTGACATTGTGAGAAAACCCAATCGCCACCTGGCGTTCGCGTCGGGCGCGCACCAATGCGCAGGCATGCATGTGGCCCGCCTGGAAGCGCGCATTGCGCTCGCAGGCCTGCTGGCGCGGTTTCCGACATATGCGCTTGCCAAGCCCATTGTGCGTGCAAAGCGTGCACGCTTTCGCGGGTTTTCGCATTTAGGCGGTGTGCTTAGGCCTTAGAACAGGCCTTTGTCTTGCGCCCAGCGGTGGATCACATCGCCAATCTGCGGACCGCTGTCTTCCTGCAGGAAATGATTGCCGGGGACCGTGACCTCTTCCTGATTGGCCCATGTGCGGCAAAACTCGCGCGGCTTGCCCACAAGGAGCGAGCCAGGGTCTGCATTGATGAACAGCTTGGGACACTCAAACCCCTTTAGAAACTGGCCATATTCCTCAACAATCTGGACGATGTTTTCCGGCGTCCCGCCCAGGGGGATCTGCCGCGGCCAGCTTAAAGTGGGGCGGCGGTCCTCGCCTTTGAGCAAATACGGCCGGCGATAGACGGCCATTTCAGCCTCAGTGAGCTGGCGAATGATCGCGCCAGGCAGAATGCGTTCAACAAAGGTGTTCTTCTCAAGCACGATCTCCTCACCCGCCGGCGAGCGCATGGCTTGGAATATCTCGCGCGCATTTTCTGGCCAATCGTCCCAGGAGGCGGGCTGGACCAAGGCTTCCATATAGACAATGCCGGCAATGCGTTCGGGATGACGCTGAGCAAAATGAAAGCCAAGGGCGCTGCCCCAATCGTGCAAGACGAAGAGGATTTTTTGGTCAGGCGCGAGGGCCTCTATGAGGCTGCTGACATAGGCATAGTGCTGCTCGAAGCTATAGGCGTCCGGTCCACTTTGGGCGAGTTTTTCGCTATCGCCCATGCCGATGAGGTCCGGCGCAAGACAGCGGGCGCTGCCGCGCAGCGCTGGGATGACATTGCGCCAAAGGTAAGAGGAGGTTGGATTACCGTGTTGCAGCCAAAGTACCGGCCCATCAGAGCGCGCGGGCGCGGTGTCCACATAGGCCATTTTAAGGCCATCGATTGCCTTAAAGCGTTTCGGAAGCTCCGCCGGCGATAAGGTCTGCATCGTCTATCTCCTCCCCTGCTGCCTTGGCTCGCTCAATACGGCTGGCTTCGGCCCCAGGCAAGCGTTTTGCAGCGAGGCCAAGCAAGGTCAACGTCACCGGGACAATCAAGAACAGCAGCAGGATCGCAGTGCGCAGGCTGCCTGTTTCGACGCTGAGTTTGCCAACCATGTAAGGGCCCAAACCCAGCCCGAGGAGAGTCGTCGCCAGGAAGTAAGCCGCAGTTGCCACCCCGCGCATGCGCGGCAAAACCAAGTCCTGGCATGTGGCGGCAGCTGCGCCAACCCACATGGTGGAGAACACATTGGTGGTGATGGCGAGCGCGTAAAACAGATTGGTGTCCGTAACGGTGAAGGTCGCCAAACCCAGAGGCAGCGCCGCACATGTCGCGGTCATAATCAAAAACAAGCGGCCGCGCGGCGTTTTGCGGCGCCATGCATCGGCCAGTGGTCCGCCTAGGCTGATGCCAAGCCAGCCGGCAAAGGCAGAGCCGAAGCCAAGCACCCAGCCGACTTGGTCAAGCGGCAAGGAGAGTTCCCGCAGCGCATAAATCGGCGTCCAAAGGGCGACGGAATAGCCCACTGTTGAAATGGTGCCAAAGGCGATGGCTGCGAGGACAAAAGTCGGGTTGCCCCAAATGAGCGCATAGGATGGCGGATCGCGCAGGACCAACCCCTGCGCCCAAGAGAACACACAGTAGACGCCAAGCCCAATGGCGCCCCACTGCTGCGCATCAGAAACCCAGCTGCTTTTGCCTGCGAAGAAGAACACCATCGCAGCAGCAAACACACACAGCCCAACGGCAAGCGCGATATTCAGACCAAGTGTCTTGGCGCTTGCCCCTTTTGCCCGCAGAGACAGCCAAGAAGTGATGGGCAAAACGCTGAGCAATTCTTGCCACGCCTTTTTAAAGGGCTCCGGGTCGTCTGGCGCGAAGATGCCTTCGCTTTGCCCGCGGAACGGCTCTTTAATGAACGCGCAGATCAAAGCCAAAAGCAGGCCTGGCAAGCCCACGACAATGAAAGCCACCTGCCAGCCGCGCAAACCAAAAGGCGCGTCGCCATCGGGATAGGCCGCGCGCCACCATTCGACCACTTCGCCCCCGACCGCAAGCGCCAGGCCGCCGCCCACGTAGATGCCGCTGGAATAGACAGCGAGTGCAAAGCCGCGCTGCTCTCTGGGGAAATAGTCGCCCAGCATGGAGAAGGCGGCCGGCGACGCTGAAGCCTCACCCACACCCACGCCAATGCGCGCCAGTGCCAGCTGCGCGAAGTTACCGGCAAAGCCAGACAGGGCCGTCATGGTCGACCAAAGCGCCAGCCCCAGCGAAATCAGCCGGCCGCGCAGCCATAGGTCAGCCAGCTTTCCAAGCGGGATGCCGAACAGCGCATAGAAGACGGCAAAAGCCGTTCCATAGAGAAAGCCAAGCTGGGCATCGCTAATGCCGAGATCGCGTTTTATATCCTCGCCGAGGATCGAGAGAATATTACGGTCAGCAAAGTTGAGCACATAGACCACAAACAACACGAACAGCACATAATAGCTGTAGGCCGTGGCACGGTAAGGGGGCGTGTCGGGCTGCTTGGAGCCCTTGGGAGGCAAGGTGTTAGCCTTGGCCAGATGCAGGCGCCATGCTGTCTGACGCTCTTAAAACAGCCTTTTTGATGCGCTGATAGGTCCCGCAGCGACAAAGATTGGTCATGGTCTCCTCCACGTCCTGCGTCGTGGGGCTTGGATTGTCTTTCAGCATAGCAGCAGCGGCCATGATCATGCCTGATTGGCAGAAACCGCATTGCGGGACTTGCTCATCAATCCAGGCCTGCTGGACAGGGTGCAACCCATCCTCAGGCGCGAGGCCTTCAATGGTGGTGATCTCCAAGCCTTCCACCGCTTCCACGGGCAGCTGGCAGGAGCGCACAGCCACACCGTCCACATGGATCGTGCATGCACCGCACAGGCCGGCACCGCAGCCGAATTTTGTGCCCGTCATGTCCAAACGTTCCCTAAGGACGTGGAGCATGGGAATGGCAGGATCATCCTCCACACTGACATTTTCACCATTGAGCGTGAACTGAAAGACTGGCAAAGCTCGACCCCTGCACTGTTGAAATGACACATGCTTTAAGCACAGCTGGCTGCGCATGACTAGCCACGCTTAATGTGGGGCCAGGAGGACACCCGTCAATGCCGTATACAACTTTAAATCTCGAGATCGACAGCGGGCTCGCCCACGTGACGTTATGCCGCCCAGAGGCGCTCAACACCATGACGCCAGACTTCTGGGAAGAAATGATTGCCGTTTTTGGCGAGATTGATGCCAGACCTGATGTGCGCTGCGTCGTGATTGCGTCCACTGGCAAACACTTCACAGCTGGCCTTGACCTGAAGAGTTTTGCCGATCTTGCCGCTGATGACAGGCTCGATGCCGGGCGGCTGCGCGAGCTGTTCCGCCGCAAAGTCATGCGCATGCAGGAGAGCTTTTCCGTCATAGACCGCTGCCGGGTGCCCGTCATCGCGGTCGTCCAAGGCGGCTGTATTGGGGCCGGCGTTGATTTGGTGACGGCCTGTGATATGCGCTTTGTCAGCCGAGATGCCTATTTCACTATCCAAGAAATCAACATTGGCATCGTCGCGGATGTGGGCACGCTCCAGCGGATGCCAGACCAAGTGCCGCCCGCCATCATGCGCGAGCTGGCCTATACCGGCCGCAAATTCAAAGCTGAGGAAGCCGAGCGCTACGGCTTTGTGAATGGCTGCGCGGACGATCATGAGGGCGCCCTCGCCGCTGGCAAAGCCATGGCTGAGGAGATAGCGGCAAAATCACCGCTGGCCATTACCGGCGTTAAAGCGGTGCTCAACTACAGCCGCGATCATGATATCCAATCCGGCCTTGACTATGTGGCAACCTGGAATGCTGGCATGCTGCAAGGCGATGACCCACTTAAGGCCATTCAGGCCGTTATGACCAAGCAACAAGCAAGCTTTAAGGATCTGGGCTAGAACCCATACACCACGGAAATACGTGTCGCGGTATCCGTACGGACCTGTCCTTCAGGCACAGCGGTGTCGTGGCGGACACGGAAGCTGAAGCGCGTTGACCAGCTTTGCGACAGCTGCGCGGTGAGCGCGGCCAGATTGGTGAGCGTGGTGCGATCAGAACCGATGAAGATATCGGTATCGTTGAAGAACGACAAACCCTCACGGATTAAGAAATCATAGTCACTGCCAAGAACGAAGATGAACTCGTTTTGCAAACCGCCCGTTTCAAACTGCGTTTGCCGCGCGCCGGGCCCGCCCTCAATGTCCCAGCTCATCCGGTCCGTGTCTATAACGCGGTAACCAATACCAAGCGCCTCTGACAGGCGCCAATCAAACAGCTGGAATTGATCAAGTTCAAAATCCAGCAATCCGAAGATATAGCCGCGCTCCCAAGCAAACCATTTTGTTCCGA
>JBCCDR010000076.1:0-9818 GCA_039030675.1 Pseudomonadota bacterium
AAACACGCCTGCAACCACGATGACGAAGTCGATGCCGACTTCGGTTTTCCCGTGACAGTGTTTGGTCTGGCAACGTCATCACAGGCCGATACCGACCAACAAACCAACTCCTACGCCGCCTTTGTGGACGCGACTTACGAGATAACCGAGCGCCTGAGCCTCAACGCAGGCATTCGCTATACTTATGAAGAAAAGAGCTCCATGCGGCGCTTTGAGAACTTCTTTGACCCAACACTGTCAGTGCTCAATGACCAGCCGCCGTTCTTGCAAGGCGTAGGCCTGCCTGGCACCGTCATTCAAGGGGAAGAGGATTTTGATGCCTTCACGCCGAAAGTGTCCCTCTCTTTCGACGTGACAGACGATGTTCTCCTCTACGCGTCGGCCTCCCGCGGGTTTAAAAGCGGCGGTTTTTCAGGCCGCGCGAACAATGATTTCGGCTTCCAACCGTTCTTGCCTGAATTTGTCTGGAGCTATGAAGGCGGCGTGAAATCCTCATGGCAGGACGGACGCCTGATCGCCAACCTGGCCTATTTCTACAATGACTATTCCGACATCCAGGTTACGTCCTTTGGCGCTGACCCGGTGACCGGCGTGTTTGTTGACCTATTCACCAACGCTGCTGCCGCGACGATCCAAGGCATCGAACTGGAAGTGGCGGCGCAGCCTATTGAAGGGCTTTCGCTTAATGGCTCACTGGGTTTTTTGGACGCGGAGTATGATGAGTTTGAAACCCTCGTTGGCGGCGTTGTCACCGACGTGAGCGACCGCGACTTGGTGAACGCGCCGCGATGGAGCCTGAGCTTTGGCGCCACCTATGTCACGCCGCTCACCGATGACGTCTCCCTCACGCTCCACGCTGACGCCGCACACCGCAGCAGCTTTGCCAATGAAGTGACGGACTCGCCTAACCTGCGCCAGGATGCCTATTGGCTGGCCAACGCCTTTGTGTCCCTTGGCGCGCCTGACAAGCGCTGGGAAGTGCGGGCAGGCATGCGCAACATCGGCGATGAGGCCATCACGGTGCAGGGCTTCAATCTCGCTGCCTTCCCGGGCCTTGAAGCTGCCTTCTTTGCCGCGCCACGGACTTATGATCTGCGCGCAATCTTCCGCTACTAGGCGGGAGATAACAGAGCAAAAACAAGGCCGCTCTCCATGAGGAATGAAGCCAAAAGCAGCGCGCGGCCTGGGACTCTCGCTTGGGAATTAGGGCCAGCGCAGCGCGAGAGCTTACTGACCGCGAGGCTAGCCCTTTCAGACTTGCAGGCCCCGGCCCTGCCTGACGACACACCGCTGGGTGTGGCAGCGGTCCACAAAGACTTTCGCGACCTTGTGGACGTCTCCGCCGGCGGTGGCTTTACCCGCACATATGGCCCACCTGAGGCGGCGCTTGCTGTGCCGGGGCAGGAGTATACCGCCCTCATGCGGCTACCCGGCCGCGCGCATGCGTTCACTGTCAGGCTGCTCGTGCCAGACGCATTCGATTGGGACGCACCGCTCTTGGTGGCAGCCCCGTCCTCAGGCTCGCGCGGTGTGACCGGCGCGATTGGCGATATTGGGGCCTGGGTTTTGCCGCAGGGCCATGCGCTTGTGCTGACAGATAAAGGCACCGGTATCGGGGCGCATATCTTGGCATCTGACACTGCCTATGGGCCTGACCTGGCACCCACAAACCAGGCCTCGGACCCCACAACGTTCCGGCTCAATTGGACCACTGAGCTGCAAGACTACAGTGCAGCAAACCCGTTTGCCGCAGCCCTGAAACACGCCCATTCGCGTGAGAATGTGGAAGCTGATTGGCCGCGCCATGTGCTAGAAGCGATCCGCTTTGGGCTCTACACGCTGCGCACGCAGCATGCCCAAGGCGATGATGTCCCCATCAAAGTGTTCGCGGCTGGCGTCTCGAATGGCGGCGGTGCTTCTTTGCGCGCAGCAGAGGCGGATGAAGACGGTCTCATAGATGCCGTCGTGGTCGCTGAGCCGAATGTGACGCCCAAAAAAGCAGCGGCAAAGCAAGGCTTGCCTTTGCTCGATTATGCAACGCAGATGAACCTCTATTTGCCGGCAGCCTTGCTTGCAAAGTCTCTAGAGGATGCGCCCTTTGCAGACATCAGCGCTCTGCACGGTGAGCGCTATGCGCACTGGGCGCGGGATCTGGCGCAGCTGGGTTTGCTGGAAGGGCCGGATACACAGGCCTTGGCAAAGGCGGCCCTTAGAAAGATAGAAGACATCGGGTTTTCGCCCACCAGCTTTGACCTGCTCCATGCCATGGGCATGATGCAGGCCTGGCCGACCATCAGCTACACCTATGCCAGTGCCTATGGGCGCTTTGGTGTTGAAGAGGCCTTTCTGGGCGCGCGCACAGTCTTTGCGGATGCCAACCTGCTCACGTTGGAGGCGGGGTCTGCGCGGGCGCCAACCGCGGATGAGCGCGCCCGTCTGGGTGCAACCAATTCTGGCCTGCCGCCAGGTGGCGGGCTGTGTCTGCTCTATGCCAATGGATCGATGGCGCAGAGTATTGACGACGCGCTTGCTTTGCGGACGCTTACCACGGGCACGTCGCCTGAGGCACGCCGGGTCCAGCAAGGCATGGCTGAGGTCTCAGCGGCCTGCCGCAACAGCGGCATTCCAACCCTCATCGTCCATGGCACCAGCGACCCGCTGATTGCACCCCGCCACAGCTCCCAGGCCTATTTCAGGACTGCCGCGGCGGCAGGACAAGACATGACGCATTGGCGGCTGTATGAGATCCCCGGCGCCCAGCACTTTGAGACACTGCTGATGTTTGAGGATGTGGCGTCACGCTATACGCCGCAACTCCCCCATTTCTTCGCCGCGCTGACCGCCTGCAAAGCCCATGTGTTTGATAAGCAGGCGCTGCCACAAACGCTCATGCCCTCGGCGTGGTCATAAGCCTCATCTACGGCTGCAACGTGTAGCGCGGCTGTGACGGCTCTGCATTCACCTGCACAGTGGATGAGGCTTTGTTCCCAGATTGTGATGGCGCAATGTCCAATACGATGGCCGCTTGCACAGGCCTCTGGAGGGACG
Source organism: Pseudomonadota bacterium (assembly GCA_039030675.1). Taxonomy (GTDB): domain Bacteria; phylum Pseudomonadota; class Alphaproteobacteria; order Sphingomonadales; family CAKZYD01; genus CAKZYD01. The sequence goes on from JBCCDR010000076.1 coordinate 3,049, forward strand.
CGCCTGGAATGGGCGTGTCATAGGGGATCAGCAGCGGCTTGGAGAGCGCAATATCCAGCCCCAGCGAGGTATCCGCATAGGGCTGGCCGCCAGGGAGCAACGTGGCAGCCTGGCGATCTGAGCGCAAAAAGTACCGCCCGGCGCCACTACAGTTTTTGCTGTTCTTAATGGAGATGGCCGTGACGGGCATATGCGTCGGTTTTGGGATTTTACTTTCAAAATCGCAGTCCGGCTCGGCGGGGGCCTGCGTGATCATATCGCAGCGCGAGAGCTGATAGCGCTGCTGTGCCTGCGTCAGCGTTGCCCGCGCGGGCGCGCAGGCATTGCCGGAGGCCGCTGCCTGGCCCGATGTCGCGCCAGCCATGATCTGCTGTACTTCCTCGCCTAGGACGACTTGCGCATTTTGCAGGCAGGCTTTGTAGCTTTCAAAACTGCCTAGGGATTTAGGCTGCGCGCCGCACATTTTTGTCATGCAGCGCTGCATTTCCTGGCTAATCAAACTGAGATCCACATTGGGATTGATGCATTGTCCAGACGCTTTACCACTGGCAGAATTGCTCGCCTCGCCGCAGCCCTTGGCCTCGGCTGCATCAAGGGCCTTGCGGGCGTTATCAACATCACTTCGATAACCCTCGCATTGGTCATAGCTGCGCTTTTTGTTCTGATAGGCTGTTTTGCATTGCTGAGACTTCTGCCGCGCTACAATCAAATCCGTATTGCCGCCGCGTTTGGGCGCGTTTGGATCGGCCTCTAATTGGCGGCATTGGGCCATGGGCGTGACCGTATTGGCCGAATAAAACAGCGACACATCCATGGCGATCTGGGTTGGAAAGGACTGCGCGCCTGCCATCAGCCATGCCTTAAAGGAGCTGCGCAGCGTGCCTAAATCCTCGGGCAAAGGTTTGCGCGCTGAGGCATTGAAAAACCGGCCTCCTAAGGGCGACGAAACGCTTTGCTCATATTGCCAGCGCGAGCTCAGCATGGCGTCAACCATGCGGTCATTCAGCCGGGACGGCTGATATTTCGCCAGCAGAAAATCAAAGATGGCCCCGTCCACCGTCCGGTCCCCGCCCAAGGGAACGGGATTGGGAAACTGATAGGCAGTGCTCTGCGCAGCAGTGCCAGTGTTTTGCCCAGGGTTTTGGGTCGCGACAACTTGCGTGAGCGATGCTGCTGACCTGAGCTGGCTTGCGTCTTTAGACCAGACGATCTCGCCATCCGGGCTGATGACCACAACGCGTTTGACAGAGGCAAAGATCGTGTGCGTTTCAGACTGCACCGGCGCCTTGTCGTTGCGTCCTTGGTAGCGGAAAGGCACCAGCTTGATGCTCGGATTTTCATATTCAACAACTAGCTTCCAGCCGCGCCGCCTTTGCACCAGCTCGAGGCCTTTTTTGGGCGTGAAGGACAGCGCAGGCACGGCAATTTCCCGGTCGAGGGCGAGGTAGCTGTTGTAATACTGCCCTTGCATGAAATTCGCCCATCCCGTCCCGCAGTCCAGCGATTTGCGCACGTAGCTTGAGCGGCATTTTGTGGTCACCGCGTCAGCCTTTAAGTCGCCGACGCCGTCTTGGTTGCTCCCGATAAAGCGATAGAGCGCTTTGCGTTTGGCATCAGGGTGGACGAGGGCTTGGCCGCGATTTTTATAAAGCTGCGATCCTGATGCGGCAAAGGTGGCGCTTCGCACATGGGTGAACGGCTGGCGTTCAAAAGTGAGTTTGCCAGTCTTTTGATCAAAGCGCGCTTCGCCCATGTCATATACGCCAGTCAGATGGGTGAGCGGGTATTGCGCGGCAACGTCCTTGATGAAGGCTTGCAACGTTTTGCGTGTGGGCGCGTCAGCAAGCAGGCCAGAGCTGGCTCTATCGATCGTGAAGTGCCCTTTTGGGAAAATGGTGGCGATATTCATGCCCCATTCGATTGCGGGGAGCTCTTTAGGCCATGCGCTCTCATTCTTCTCCGGCGGACCAGTATAGCCCATCAGATAATCAAAAAATGCGGTGCGCTGCGATGCGGTCCAGGTGGCCCGCTCGGTCCAGGCAAACACATTATGTTTCGCCGCGTCACGCGCGCGCTGTGCATTTTGCTCCAGCTTCGTCTGCCCTGCGGCAGAGGAACTCACGGGAACGGGCCGATTGGCCTGGTCAATGCGCTGCTGCAGGGTCGAGAATATTTGCCGCTCCCGGCCGGGAACGCCGTATGCAATTGTCTCCATATCGCGCGCAAGAATGTCGCCTGCCCCATAGCGCAGCAGGTGGAGCGCGCGGGTATCAAACATCTTGGTACCCGGCTGGGGCTGGTAGGTTTTAGATTGCGCAGTGGAAGCGGCTGCAACCGGAACGTCAACCAAAGGCGCCTCGCCGATTTTTTGCGTCAGCGCCTCATCGGTAAAGAACTCAATCTTATTGTCAGAATGGGTATAGCCAACGGCGGTGCGCGCGCTCAGCGGCCGGTAGCGCACGCGCTCATCCGTCCATGGCTCAAGCCCTATTTTGACGACAGCATAAATGGTGCGCCGGGTCGATTGGCCTTGCACCAAAGTGCGCGCTTGTGCTGCCGGCATAGGCAAGGCGATGTTAAAGCCAACGCCGGAGACTTCCTTTTCAAGCGCCTTCTCAAATGGTTTTTGCGGCTGGAAGTGCAGCGTAATGCCTGGCAGCGAGCGCCCATTCGCCGGCGCCTTTTTCAGCTGCTTGACGGGCAGATTATAGGCATTGATCATGCCCATATTGCCAATCCTGCCATTGACGAAGGGCACGCGAACGTTGAAGCGGCTGTTGTTAAAATCATAATCGCCAAGCGGCGCGGTCATCACATAATAGACCTCGCTGGGCATCGTTGCGCTGTCGATATAGGCATCAAAGGCGCTAAAATACTGGCTTTGAAGACTCTGGAAGAAGTCTCGTTTTTCAAATTCATCAAGGCGGGCATAGCGGCCGTTCGCGCTCTGTTTGGCGACCTGGTCAATGGCTGTTACGACGCAGTCCTTGCGCCCAAAGCAAAACGCCTCAGAACGCTGTTCCGGTTTCAAGGCGTAAGACAACGTTTGAATGTAGTCTCGCCACGGCGTGATGCGTGCGCTGTGATTGAGGAGCTGGCCCCCGCATTTCTCAATTTGCGCCTCATAAGCGCTCACCCCCGTCCGGCAGTCGCGGTTGAGGCGCCAAAAATTAAGCTGCGCAATCAACGAAAAGGATGCGTTGTGCCGCGCAATACCGGCCATAATCTGTTCAGCGGCCTGCTGAGCTCCAGGCGCACGCAGGTCGGGTTTTTTCCGGCTATGGGCCGGATAGACGCCTTGGGTGTCCATCACGCCCAGACGCGGCAGCCCGCGATAAGTTTCCAGCTGGACGACTTTAAAACCGGCCGGCGGACTTCCATAAAACTGTATGGCCTGCGCCGAAGGTGCCATGAGTACGAGCACGCAAACACATACGGACAGCAAACGGTATATCATCGACATTTAAACCCCCATCACCCAGCGCCCAAGCCTCATGACGTCAGGGGTATCAACATAACGATGAACGCCAGATGACGATAGAGCGCCGTCACGCAAAGGCAGGGTCATCACAGGATTTTTGATTAGCCAAAGCACATGCTCAGGCCTGGCATCTACCAATCGGTAGAAATCTTCACAAACGCAGGGCGCGTGCGCATGGCTGTTGCATATCGGTCCAAATGCGGGCGGCTGGGGCCAATCAAGTCCAGAATCTGGCAAGAAATAGCCGCATGGCCAACCAAGACATCCGCGGCGGAAAAAGATGGGCCGATGATAAAGTCGCGGCCATCAAGATGCGCATTCAGCGTCTCTAAAATCGGCTGCACAGTCTCTTTGGCATAAGCAGCAACCTCGCTGACGCGGTCCGCTTCAGGGCGCCAAACCGTATTGATCGCGTAGTCTGCCACGGTTGAAATGAGCGTGGCTTCTGCAAAATGCCTCCAGCTCATGTGCTCTGCAGCATCTTTTGTGCCCGGCGGCGGCGCAAATCGGCCGTTGTCATAAGTGTGCAGCAGATAATCCGTGATCGCTGTCGATTCCCAGATTGTCACATCCCCATCGACAAGCGTAGGAACCTTCCCAAAGGGATTAAGCGCGCGATACTCCGCGCTCTGCCACACCGCATCACTCAACGTCTCCAGCTGATAATCCAGCCCCATCTCTTCAAGCAGCCAATGGATCCGCACGGACCGTGTCATGGGGCGGTGATACAAAGTGATCATCTGCGTTGGGCGGCCTTTCAACACACAGGGGCTGCATTGCTTTTCCAATGCAACACCTGCCAGTTTACAGGTGGTGCTCCAAGCTCTTCAAAGTGAGCCCCAGCGGTATTCTCTTTAGCAAGCCGCTATTCGCGGAACATCCGCGCAAAAGAGTCCTGAATTGGTTTCGTGAGATAAGAAATCACCGTCCGTGATCCGGTCACGATGAAGCTATCAACAGGCATCCCGGGGACGGGATTAAAGATCGCCTCAGAGCCCTCGGGCAGATCAAAAGCCACATCGGCTTCATAATACGGCATCCCCGTTTCGGGCTCTTCCATCACATCGCCAGACAGCCGCGTGACAACACCGTTGTATTGAACCGTCTCGGCTTGACTGAAGGCGCTAAAGCGCAGCTCTGCCTTTTGGCCAACGGATACGTTGTCCACATCTTGCGGTTTGACGCGGACGCGGGCGACGAGATCATCCTCTTTCGGCACGATGAACATGATGGGGTCCGCTGCCGCGATCACACCGCCGACGGTATGGGCTTTCACGCCGACGACCTGGCCAGATTGCGGCGCTCTGACGTCAAGGCGGGTCATTTTGTCAGCCGCGCTAAAGCGTCTCTCCAGAAGATCGCTGATTTCCCCTTGGACGTCCGTTAGCTCGCCAAGCGTTTCTTCCTGGATGCCTTCTGTCAGACCAATAATTTCAAGTTCGGTCTCGCCGATTTTCACTTTGGTGGCGGCAATTTCAGACAGCAGCGCTTCTTTCGCGCCCGCAAGATTAGCCGCCTCGCGCTGCAAAGCGAGCACGCGCGGTTTGGCCGTGAGACCCTTTTCAAGCAGAATGGTGAGGTCATCGATTTCTTCTTTGATGAGATTGAGCTGGCGCTGCTTAGAGACCGCTTCAGCGTTAAGGCCGCGCGCCTGCGTTTTGAGTTGCTCCATGCGCTGCGTCAGAATGGATATCTGCGTTTGTTCTCGCTCTCGCTGCGTTTTTAAAAGGGCGGCCTGGGCTGCGATATTGGCTTGGTAGTCGGGCCTGCGTATTAACGCCTCTAGGCCTTTGCGAATGCGCAAGGCCTCATCGTCGTCACGCTGGGCGATCAACCGTCCTTCGCGGGCAATCAGATCAGACAGCCGCGCGTCAATGCTGGCCAGTGTTGCCTTCACAGCAGCATCATCTAAGCGCAGCAACAGCTCGCTCTTTTCAACAAAATCGCCTTCGGTCACCAGGATTGCGCCAACAATGCCGCCTTCCAAATGCTGGACCGATTTGTTCTTCGTCTCAGCGGCGATAATGCCAGAGGCAATGACGGCCCCTTCAAAGGGGGCCACAAAAGACCAAAGGCCAATGCCGCCGAACAAGCCGATAATGAGCAGCCAGCCGGCAGCAAAGAGTTTTGTCTCGTTGTTTTTTCTGGTTCTAGGCACGGGATGGCGCCTTTCTTAAGGCCGTCACGCGGCCTGGTTGTTTTGGTGCGCTCTTCGCTGGGGCGGAAGGGGGAACCAATTTGCTTAAGACTTCATCACGCGGGCCAAAAACGGCGGTCTTGCCCTTGGCAATCGCAAGCAGCTTGGTGCATTTTTGCAAGATGCCTGCCCGGTGCGCGATGATGACGGTGACGGCCTTGCGCTTGCGCAGTCCATCAATGGCAGCCTCCAAAGCGCTATCACCATCCACATCGAGATTGGAGTTGGGCTCGTCGAGCACCACAAAATTAGGCGCACCATAAAGCGCGCGAGCAAGGCCCAAGCGTTGACGCTGGCCCGCAGACAGATAAACGCCCCCTGCCCCCAGCTGCGTCTCATAGCCGCCATCAAAGCCAAGGATCAAATCATGGCAGCCTGCGGCCATGGCTGCTGAGATAATGCCCTCTGGCGCCGGCTGCGCATCAAAGCGGGCTATGTTGTCCTTCGCCGTCCCAGAAAAGAGTTTTACTTCTTGAGGCAAATAGCCGATTTGGGGGCCGAGGCGACCTTGGTCATAGGTCGAGATTTCCGCACCATCAAAGCGCACCGCGCCGGATGTTGCAGACCACACGCCAACCAGTAAACGCGCGATCGATGATTTGCCGGACCCGCTGGGGCCAATAATCCCGAGGACGTCGCCAGGTTCTAACGCGAAATCGATATTGCGAAGGATCGGCTCGTCATCGCCAGGCAAGACCAAGCTGACTTTTTCCATGGACATGCGGCCGGTGAGCGGCGGCAGCTCCATCTTGTCAGCAGCGGCGTCGAGATTGTCTTTCACGGTTTCATTCAAGGCCCGCGCGGCCTCTCTTACGTTAGAGATCTGCCGCCATTGCCCAACCAATTGTTCCACAGGCGCGATGGCGCGGCCCATGAGGATAGACGCGGCAATCATAGCCCCTGCTGTGCTCACGCCTTCAACAGCCATCCATGCGCCAAGGCCTAAAATGGCCGATTGCAAAAACAGCCGCACAGATTTTGTCGATGAGGAAAAGAAGCTCAAGCGGCTGCCAGAGCGCGTCATCGCTTCATCTGATTCGTCCAGAACATGGCGCCAATGGCGCGCTAAAATACCCCGCATGCCAAGCGCAT